>QNCB01000158.1 GCA_003644335.1 Planctomycetota bacterium
AAGTTTTTCCCGCCATTGTACAAAAGCTTCGGCGTGTTCCTGCCATTGATTACCACCAACTGCGCCATCCTCTTCGCCTGTTTGGAGATCATGAAAAACGTCGCCGTGCCAGCCAACACCGACCCGTCGCAAATCTGGGGCCTGGGCGAGAGCTTGACCTTAGCGTTCTTCGGCGGCATTGGTTTCACAATCGCCATCGTTATCATGGCGGGCATTCGCGAGGAACTCGACCTCTGCGACGTACCCAAGCCATTGCGCGGGCCTGGCATTACATTGCTGATCGCGGGCATCCTGGCCATGGCGTTCATGGGCTTCTCCGGCGTCAACGGCAGCCTCGATAGCATGCTGAAATCGGCAGAGAACAACCAACCAGAAACCACCCAACCAAAACAGCAAGTAGACGATGGGCAAGTAGACAAATAGGCAAGTAATCCGTGGACTCTTCTGGCTGTGATGCACAGATATCTGTTTTTAGGAAGCGAAACAAAAATGACGTGGATAATTATAGCGATGGCAGCTGGCGTGATGTTGGCTTTGGCTCTTATTATGACCTTCGTGCTGGGCTGGGCGAATGAAGCTTTTCATGTCGCGATAGACCCGCGAATCGAGAAGGTAAACGAAGCTCTTCCCGGAGCCAACTGCGGCGGGTGTGGCTATGTTGGCTGCGGCGAGTATGCCGAGGCGGTCGTCCTGGGCGAGGGCAAGGTGCCGCTGGATATCTGCCCGGTCGGCGGCGAGGGCGTAGCGACGGCCATCGCGGAAATACTGGGCATGACGCTGGAGAAAAGCTATCCCTACCGCCCCGTGGTTCACTGCGCCGCCCACACAAACGACAGGCTGGGCAGGCACGAATATCGCGGCGAGCAAACCTGTGCCACCGCCAATCTGGTAGCTGGCGTGCAGGGGTGCATATACGGCTGCCTTACCCTGGGCGATTGCGTCGAGTCGTGCAAGTTCGACGCGATACATCTCATCGACGGCAAGATAACCGTCGACTACGAAAAATGCGTAGGCTGCGGCGCGTGCGAAAAAGTCTGCCCGCGAAAAGTCATCTCGATGGTGCCGTTCAAAGACGAGCAAATGTTCGTGCTGGCGTGCAGCAATCAGGACTTCGGCAAGGACGTCAAATCCGTTTGCAAGATTGGCTGTATCGGGTGTAAGGTTTGCGAGAAACTCAGCAACGGGCTATTTGCCATGCGGGGCAACCTGCCGCATATCGACTATGACAACTACAATCCCGAGGGCGTCGATACTCTCATGGACGCTGTGCTGGACAAGTGTCCCGCCAAGAGCATCGTCAAAATCGGCAAGCCCAGCAGCGCGGACATCGAAGCTGTCGCTGGGGAAGACGTGCCCGACATCGTCAAGGCCAAGTTCGAAACCACCGTAGACAAAACCGAGTGGCACGGCTAGGCGCTCGCACAAAAACAACAAACTGCGAAATACGCGAAAGAACGCGAAAACGAATTAGAGCAAAAACAGAAACAGCGAACCACGATTTTTTTGCTTTTACTGACAACTGAGTGGGTGACATTTTTTTCTGGCGAATAGTAACAACTTGTTGGTGTGGAAGTTGGCCCGGCAATGCGATGTTTTTTTTGTTTCTTACCCCGAAGCGGCGAAACATACCAGCCCAGGGCTGCCTGTTTGAAAGGCAGGAAACCCCGCTAGAAAATCAAGTCGGACACATAACTGATAACTCTTATCTTTATATTCATTCGTGGTTCATATACCGTGGGCACCGCGACTAATTTTCTTCGTCTTCGAATGGCTCGAAGCATTGGAGCAGGTCGAGGATATCGCTGGTGAGTTTCAGGTTGAACGGGTCGGGGCGAAGCTGGCGGGCAGCTTGGAGGTGTCGCTCCCACTCAGCTATGAAATCCCGCTCCCGGTCGGGGTCAGCCTGCATCAGCTTGTAGGTTTCCTCCTCGGGGTCATACTCGGCGAGCAAATCCGGCTGGAACGACAGGGCTGCGTATTCAGCCAGGCCTATGACGCCAGCTTCGTGCAATCGACTGCTCAGCTCGACGATTTGCCGAGGCGAGATTCGGCGGATATTGTACCCCTGGGATATCTCCATCATGGCCCCAGCCAAGTTCAAAGCCTCGGTCATCAACGGCGTCTGGCTGTGATCATCCGCGTCAAACTGTGGCTCGTCCTCGACGGCCAAATATGTGCCCTCATGGTGTTTGTAGTGCGACATCTATTTTCCCTATTAAGCAGTCTGGTGGCGTACCCATCTATCGGATTAACCAGGCTGGGACTTTTCGGCTTTATGTCAGATTTTGTCTCGCAACAAGCTGAGAGAGGCAGGGAGCCCGATGGCACACATACATTGCGTGCCGGCACGAAAAAAAACAGCCGAGGGCCCGATGTGCATCGGGATACTACATAAAACGGAAAAAAGAATGGATTCCCGCCTTCGAGGGAATTGACACGCGCAGGCCCGGCTCTACAGTTACTGTTGTTCGAGAGGCAGATGAAGCATGAAGGTTGCTCCATTGCCAGGCGAGCTGCGGAGGGTTATTTTCCCACCCAGCAGGTTGGCTAGTTCTTTGCAGATAGCCAGCCCCAGCCCCGTCCCAGCGGTCTCTTTCATAAGCGTGGGGTCTATCTGATAGAACTTGTCAAAAATTCTCGACTGGTCAGCCTCGCTAATGCCAGGCCCCGTGTCTTCCACCGCAATCATCACCTCGCCGGTGCTCTGACCATTACCGTTGCCCCCCTGCCTGAAGCTCGCCCGCAGCGTAACACTGCCGCCGGGCGGAGTAAACTTTATCGCGTTGGACAGCAGATTGTAGAGTATCTGCTGGAGCTTTCCGCCATCGGTAACGACGATAGGCAAGTCCTCGCTCAGCTCGCCCAGCAACGCAACGTTCCGCTTGTCCGCCAAAGGCCCCATCAAAGCCAAGAGGGTTTGGCAGGTGTCCAGCACGGAAACCCTGTCCGCTCGCACCGCCACCTTGCCAGCTTCGATTTTCGCCAGGTCGAGCATGTCGTTTATCATGGCTAGGAGATTTTTCGAAGCTGTGGTAATATTCTCGCCGTACCTGGCTGTCCGCTTCTCGCCCGAGGTCCGCAGCAGGTCGGCAAAGCCTATGATGCTGTTAAGCGGCGTGCGAAGCTCGTGCGAAACATTGGCCAGGAACTCGGTCTTCACGCGGTTGGCTTCGTACAGCGCGACGTTTACCTCGCCAAGTTCGTTGAGCTTCAGGTCCAGCGCGCGGTTGGCAGAGCGGAGTTCCTTGTGTTGCGTTTGGATAGCCTGGAGCATTTCGTTGAAGCTCTCGCCCAGGCGTTGGAGTTCGTCGCCCGTGCTGACCGTGCTGCGGACGCTCTGGTCGCCATCGGTTACCTTGTCCGCCAACTCTCGCAGCTGACGCACGGGCCTAAGCACCAACCTGTGCGAGATAATCGCGAAGATAACCGTCGCCAAAATCCCCGCCAAAATCCCGCCCGCGACAAACGCTCCGCGCGTCCACCACATCAGCCTGTCCGCCGAGGCAGAAGCTTCCCCCGGCAGGGTAACGTCTATCATGCCCACGAGTTGCCCAGGCCCGAATTGCAATCGGGTCGGCTTGGCGGGGTCGTTATGACATCGGCCACAGCGAGTCGTGTTGCGTACCGCGAGGAAACAACGATAGACCCTCTTGCCACGGTCGGATTTGCTCTGCTGCCAGGCTATCTGGCGGTCGGTATTGTCCAGCAACGCCCCGAGCGCTTTGGCGGAAGACTTGTCCAGCCCAGCGAATGGCTTCTGCGGGTCGAGCACCAACATCGCAGGCCCAGCCAGGCCCATAAACTCTCGCCCGCTGGTATACAAAGCGATGACGTCGCTATTGGCGTCGGAGGCAGCTTTGAGATTTTTGGGATGCTTGCGAGTCCACTCGTTCAGCCTAAGCTGCGTAAGCTCCCGAGCCGAGCGCTCCAGCCCCTGCTCGGAAAGCACCTCCATAAAATACCAGGGCACGGCCAGCGCAGAAGCTATCACGCCCAGCAAGGCCAAGCCAAAAAGCAGGCGAAACTTCACCGCCAACGAAATTCGAATAAAACGTTTCGGCATCCGAACTACATTCTACGGTCTGCTAGGCAATAGGCAAGTAGGGAATAGGAGTCCACGGATTACACGGATTAAAAAAAGATTACACGGATTTTTTTTTAACCAAAAAAAATCTGTGTAATCTGCTTTTAATCCGTGAAATCTGTGGGCTCTGGTTAGGCAAGTAGCGTAGCCTTGATCGCAATCCGAAATCTAAAATCCGAAATCCGAAATTCTCAGTCCGAGTTGGTTATATCGTGGTCGGCGTAGTTGCCAGCTGGGCTTCGCATCGGAATTCTGCTAGCTGGTTGCGGCGTCCGCCTGGTGATTCGCCCCGTCATTAGTCTCAGCGCCCAGCCTATCGTTCGGCGGAACGTACAAGCCAGCCCCACCATGCCAACGAACTGGAAACCGCTATCGAGCAGCA
>QNCB01000159.1 GCA_003644335.1 Planctomycetota bacterium
GTGTTGGTTGCTTTCCATTGTAATTACCGTAGCCTCTCGTTACTTATAGTTCCAGAGGGGGTCGCTCCAGGCGTCCAGGCTTATCGGATAGTCAATCCTGCCAACATGGCCATCGACATAAACGAGGTTTACCGCGTCGTCGTGCCTGTAATGCAGCAGATTGCGATATATATTGTCCCCCGACTGCCAGCCCCCCCCTGGCGGGTATGCCAACATATTCCAAATGTTTATGCAAAAGCCAGTTGAATCGGCACTCATCATAG
Organism: Planctomycetota bacterium; assembly: GCA_003644335.1. Next base: position 264 of record QNCB01000159.1, read on the forward strand.
TTTGGTCCGGGTGCCTGGATTGCAGTATACTCGCCTGGTAGGCATCTCTTACTCCAGGCTTTCCCGCGTCCGTCCAGGGAGCCCATGTGAGCGGTTCGCAATTCCAGCCATATGATGTCGTCATGTACCAAAGGACATAATCGGGATAAAAAATTATCTCACCGGTAGAAACCCAATTTCCTCGTGTTACAGGGATGCTGGGGCAGCGGAATAACATTTTGTTGTCCCCGACAAACGGCATAATCTCCGAGTTCCAATAATTACTATTCCCCGGCCCCGCTACCATCGGAGGCAGTTTGTCGCCCATTTCCTGGGCATACAGCGCCACGCCCAGGGCTATCGATTTTAGATTCGACGCGCAAACTACCGACCGGGCCAAGTCCTTAGCCTTGGTCAGGCTGGGCAAGAGAATGCTCACCAACAGCGCGATGATGGCGATGACCACCAAAAGCTCTATTAAAGTGAAACCATCCGATTTTGCATTTTTCTTCAAAGGCATTTTAATCTCCTTTGCGTAAAAGTTGTCAGTCGTCAGTTATCAGTTACCAGTTATCAGTTATCAGTAAAAGCAAAAAAACGTGGTTCGCTGTTTCTGTTTTTAAAATAATTCGTTTTTGCTTTTTTCGCGTTTTTTCGTGTTTTTCGTAGTTCTAAAATCCGTGGTTTTTTATTTCGCTGGCGGTGCTGTCGTTTCGCCCGGCACGAGGTCGCACGATAGTTGTAGATGAACCGGATCCTGCAGGCCTGTTTCAATCTCCCGCACGACCAGTTCCAATGCTTTTTCGATAATTTTATCCTCGTGGAAATCGACCGCTGTTGTCTTATTGGAAATAAGATAATTCAATGCCGTGCCAACGCACACGACGGAGATGTCATGGGGAATTTTCATGCCCCGGGAAACAGCAAACCTTACAACTCCAGCCTCGATGGCAGGCGGAGCTATCAGGGCGGTAATATTTGAATTTTGGCCAAACAGTTTCTCGCCCGTTGCCAAGCCCCATTCTATCAGCCGCCCCGGCCTGTGTATGATAGTGTCCTGAGGGATAACGATGGCGTCATCAGCCGTCGCGCCACTTTCTTTCAAGGCTTTGACATAGCCTCGATAATGGGCGCTATCGACAGCAGGCTCGTTGCTCCGGCCAAGTCCTACCAGGGCAATGCGACTATGGCCCAGGTCGGCCAGGTGTTTCGTCGCGAGGTATCCGACGAGAAAGTCGTTACCCGTAACGCAAGGCAGCGAGAGGGACAGATGGCTGGGGTTGACCAGCGCGAACGGAAAACCCTTGGCTCGGAGCTGGAGCAACGCCTCAGCGGTCTGCCTGCCAGCGGGCGGAAATATTATCGCACCGGCTGGCCCAAGTTCCGGAAGTTTTTCTATAAGCTCAGCTACGTTTTTGTAGTCCTCGGTACTCAGGACGACTTCCCTGTACCCATCATCCTTGCAGCAGGCCTGCATAGACCGAGCCATCCTGCTGAACATCTCGTTGGTGTCAATCCCGGGTACGACGAGAGCGATTTCCCGCAGCCCATTTTGCGGATGTTTGTTGTTGGGAGTTACGAACACGCCTTTACCCTGGTAGCGAACGATATACCCCTCAGCATCGAGTTCCTGCATAGCCTGGAGCACCGGAGCCATGCTAACGCCCCTGTCCCGGGCCATTTTTCGCAAGCTCGGGAGCTTCTCGCCAGGCCTCAACGACTTGCTGCGAATGCGCTCGATAATGTCGAGCTTGAGCCTCTCATAAATTGGTCCCGTGTCCATATTCGCCATCACCTAAGCCCTTTTTCAACGCCGCCCAGCTGTTCATAAACAACCATACACACTTCGCAGGTGCGGGTCAAGACAAATAAAGATAAAAAGTAACCGTTGTGAGCCTTCCCGTTCGCAACAGAAATCGCGGTAAAATGAGTGTTATAAAGTAGCTGGAGCTGAAACATCCATCCGTGTGGCATAAGGCTGGGGATAGCCTTTGTTTATAAGATGCCGTGCCCCTGCAGCACACTCGTAAAATCATAGCTGGTAAACTGGCTGCCCTGGTCGGTGTTGAAAATCTCAGGACGCCCGCTAGCCAACGCACGATTCAGTGCCGAGACGCAAAAATCCGCTTCCAATGTTATCGATACTTCCCAGCTCAATACATAGCGGCTGAACCAGTCCATGATTGCCACAAGGTACACCCAGCCACGGTACATTCTCACATACGTAATACCTGTCGACCACACCTGATCAGGCTTCGTTACTCTTACATCGTCGAGTAGGTATGGATAGATTTTATGTTGCTTGTTCGGCATACTCAAACCTCGTTTTCGCCTCGGATAAACAGCCTCCAAACCCATCTGACGCATCAGCCGCCGGATCCGTTTTGAATTCACACAATGCTTTTTACGCCGCAACCATCGTGTCGTTTTTTCTACTCCGTAAAACGGAGTCTTTACATGTTGCGCATCGATAATTCGCATCAGCTGTTCGTTGGAGGTTGTGTCTCTGCATGGTTTGTAATACAGACTGCTGCGGCTGAGGTTGAGCAACTCACACTGCCCGCACAGGTCGTATTCGAAGCTACCAGGCACTATGGATTCATTTACGATTCGCTAAAATCCATCAAGGCTATAAAGCGAATTGTGATGGCGTATCCGGGCCATGTCCGACTAGTCTTTCGCGGTAAGCAAAGGAACGATCGGATGCCAGGAAACTCGCCAAACTACTTTGTCTTGACGAAGCCCCAATGGCGTATATTCCCTCGCAGGATTCCTCAGCTGGGAAGAACCGACTGGGTCATATTACCAAACAAGGGCTGGCGGCAGTTCGCAAATTACTTTGCGAAGGCGACTGGCAAGTGATCAGGCGGTGCCCGGAAATGTCTCGTAAATTTGACAAGACTTGCCATGGCCGACAGGATCGTCGCAAGATAGCACTTGTTGCCACCGCTCGTCATTTATCTTGTGTTATGTTTTCGATGCTCAAGACTGACGAAGTTTATCGAGGTGCGGCATGAGATTTTTCGGCAGAGATTTACTGGCAAATCGACAAGCTGTTTTGCGTGTGTGAGATTTTTTCACGGCTTTCCATAACTATTGTTTTGCACAGATTTTAGCCATGTTTTGTAGCATAAGATTTACTTCGGATTTCAGATTGCGGATTTCGGATTGTTTCGCGAAACTAGCTCAATTCGAAATCTGAAATCCAAAATCCGAAATTGCCCGGGATAACCAACCAATTTTATGCCCACACACGATGCCCAATGGTAAGACCTTTAATCTCGCACACACCATTTCCACCATTCACCATTTATTGTGTGCGTTTGTTTGGTTTGTTTTTTTGCCTCGATGCTGTATCATGTCGGTTTGGATTTGTGTAGCCCTGTGGCGAGAGCTTTTGTTTTATATTCCGGAAGCGGTGATTTAGTTGAGTGAAGATATTCATCATGAATGTGGCGTGGCGGCGTTGTATTGGCTGAACGAGCCTGTTGGGCCCAAAGGGCCGGTAAGTAAAATCGCAGCTGGCGAGGTGGCTAAGTTTATGCCGACCATGCTGCTGAACCTGCAGAACCGCGGCCAGCTTGCCGCGGGCCTAAGTTCGTTTGACCCGGCCAGGCAGCAGATACTCGACACCTTTAAAGACCTTGGCGGCGTGGCAGAGGCCTTTCGCATGTCGCACCCGACAAAGCACACAGCCATCATGCGCGAGTATGCGGGCAAGGCTGCGATTGGCCATACTCGATACGCGACCTGCGGCAAGGACGACGCGCGATACGCCCAGCCCTTCGAACGGCACCACGGGAGACTTTGGAAGTGGTATTCTTTCGCGTTCAACGGCAACCTGGCCAACTATGTCCACCTGCGAGAGCAGCTGCTGTCCAAACGGCACTATGTTCTCACGCTCGATACCGACACTGAAATTCTCATGCACGAGCTGTCGTATCGGCTTCGGGGCGACCGCCTGCCGGGCCTGCGAAAAGTTATGGCTGGGATGTCCCGCGCGTTTGACGGAGCCTACAATATCGCCTTTCTCGACGCGATGGGAAGGATGTTTATCGCGCGCGACCCGCTGGGCCTCAGGCCGATGTGCTGGGCGACTCAGGGCAAACTTTTTGCCGCAGCCAGCGAGTCCGTAGCCTTGCACAATCTTGGTTTCACCGAGGTGCACGACCTCAAGCCGGGCCAAATGGCAATCGTCGAAAACGGCAAGCTGCGGTTCGAA
>QNCB01000160.1 GCA_003644335.1 Planctomycetota bacterium
GCGGGCGATACGGCGACCTGGGCTCGACATTTTCCAAGCTCAATCCCCCAGGCGTGGGTGGCTCGGACGGGGTAACCAGGCTGTTCGACATAGCCTGTAAAAAAAATCTCATCGAACTGGAACGGAAATCCCAGGCGGATGTGTTCGTAGGTTTTCGCACGGAGGAGCTAGCCAGCCAGGCGCGTCAAATCGCAGCCAGGCTCCGCGGGGCTGGTTGCTGCGTGGACTTATACTGCGCCCAGGCCTCAGCCAAAAAACAGTTCTCGTACGCTGGGCGAAAAAATATTCCGACACTCGTAATGGTCATGGACCCCCAAGCCATCGTCGTGCGAGACATGAACACAGGCCAGCAAGTAGAAGTAACAACCATCGAAGAAGCCTGCGAAAAAATAGGCAATTAGGCAATAGCAGTCCACGGATTACACGAATTTTTTCATTAAAAAAATCTGTAAAACCGAAGGTTCACTAAATCTGTTTTTAATCAGTGGAATCCGTGGACTTTTACAGGCAAATAGGTGCGTGATATGGAAAAAACATTGGTGGTTCTCAAACCCGATGCTGTGCAGCGTGGGCTTATCGGCGAGATACTGGGCAGGCTGGAGCGACGCGGCTTGAAGATTGTCGCCTTGCGCATGACGCAGGTTTCCGACGACCTGGCCCGGCGGATGTACGCCGTCCACGAGGGCAAGGATTTTTACAAGCCACTCGTGCGATTCATCACAGCCTCGCCGGTGGTGGCGATGGTTGTCCAGGGCGTCGGCGCGATAGAAATTGTCCGCAACATGATGGGCCCGACCTTCGGCCCGGACGCGCCCGGCGGCACCATCCGCGGCGACCTGGGCCTGAGTCGACGATACAATCTCATCCACGGCTCAGACTCCCTGGCCTCAGCTAGGCAGGAAATCCCACTGTTCTTCCAGGCTGAAGACATCCTCGACTATTCACTCCCAAACGAGCAATGGGTATACTCGGAGATCGACAAATAAAACAGATGGTAGCTAAGACAACTAATTGAAACACACATCAAATTGTAGATTTGAGAAAAAGGGAAATTATGCAAGCATATTATTCGGAAAAAAAAGTGAGGTTGTATAATGGAGATGTCGTCGAAATCTTAAATGGCCTTCCAGAGGAGTCTGTCGATCTTATCTTTGCTGATCCACCATATAATTTATCCAATGGAGGTTTTACATGCCATGCGGGCAAGCGTGTTAGCGTCAATAAGGGTAAATGGGACAAGAGTAAAGGGATCGAAGAAGATTTTGATTTTCATTACAAGTGGATCGAAGCCTGCAGGCGATCGCTGAAACCAAATGGTTCCTTGTGGATTTCCGGAACTTATCATTCGATTTATGTTTGTGGTTTTGCCTTACAAAAACAGGGATGGCATGTTGTAAACGACATCTGCTGGTACAAACCAAACGCAGCTCCGAATCTTTCTTGCCGTATGTTTACAGCCAGTCATGAAACTTTACTGTGGGTCAGAAAAGACAAAAAAACAAAGCATTATTTTAATTATGATCTTGTCAGGAATGGAATGTGGAACGACGACTTTCTTAAAAAACCGAACAAACAGATGAGAAGCGTCTGGGCTATTGGGACTCCAAAAAACGGAGAAAAAAAACATGGCAAACATCCCACACAAAAACCCGAAGCTTTACTTGAAAGAATCATTTTAGCTTGCAGCCAGGAAAATGACATTGTTTTAGATCCTTTTTGCGGGAGTGCTACTACTGGGGCTGTGGCGTTAAACAACAACCGTAGATTTGTTGGAATTGATGCAGAAAGAGCTTATTTAGATAAAATAGCAATACCGCGAATAGAAGATGTTTTACAGAAGAATGGTTTATTCACTCCCCAAAAAGCTGAACTGAAAAGAAGCGAAAAACAAGATGAGTATCGTTTATTGTTGCCACAGGAGGCTACATGAATCGCACAGAAGCAATACAAAAAATGCAGGAACTTGTAGGCTATAAACTTTATGGACTTGCGGAAAAACACAGAGTAACCATATTATGATATCTTCATTTGTTAATTTCTTGCGGAATTTGTGCCAATCTATTGGTGTAAGCGTCAATCTTGATAATTTTACCTGTGACAAAGGTGACGAGAGTCTTGTGGCAGCTAAAATTCTAAACGAAATAAACCGTTTTTTCTACCAGACAAACTCCAGTTTAAACGGTAACTATATTTCCGAATTCCACAAATACTGGGAAGAGAATCACTTTCAAATCTTAAACCCAGAAATTGACGATAAAAAATGTATGTGTGTTGCAAATTTATTAGAAGAGATTTACAACAAACACGACATCCGAGTGCAACATGATACGCTTGATTTGACGAATGAACAAATAGCGAATGTTAGATTTTTTACCGCAATTCAAGACTTTAAAATTGACATAGGAACACGGCAAAATCCATTTCAGCTTTACAATACCAATCCAGATTTTTTTAACTCACATGCGATTGTGAGTAATGAACTACTAATTGATGGTTTTTTGAATGCATTAGGAGCTAGTTCTCAGAGAGACAAACGCAAAAAATGGATGCACAGTGCGGCGCAGCTACTAAACGAGAAGTACAATTCAAATGCTTTTAATATCAACTCTGTCCATGGTGGTGATGTTCAATCAATAAAGAATACTATAGCAGGCGTTGATTTGTACGGGTTTTCACAGAAAAAAATAGATATGCTCCTTCGAGATATGGCCGATTTGAATGTTTGGAAGTATAAAAAAAATATCCAAAACATAAATGTCATGAGTGACAAAAATACCATGCGGGTTGCATTACGAACGGGGATACTCAAAACGAGAATTCCTCTTTTGGCAAGTTATTTGGATGTTTATTGCTACCAATACTCTCTTATCGATGAGTGGAATGCCTTGGCATGGAGAAGAGTTTGGGAATTGTGGGACCAAATAGATGATAACCACCGTCCCGTAACTCCTGCTTCAATTGATTATCTAATTTACCGCATTGGGAAACTTGCATGCTGGAAGGCATCGAGTCGAAGAAGGTGCATCCCCAATAAGCCTGTTACGGAGAAATGGTTACAAGCAAAAGCTCGCCAAGACCAACTTATTTTCAATGTGGAGAGATATTGTGTTTTTAATGATATCTGCTCCGGGTCCAATAGGATACTCAACCATCCGATGTCTATTTCCATTTTTGGACAAACTGGTTGGAAGTCCGGAAAATCAAATGAAGGTGGGGGAGGGGGAATTCAAAGTTGATGGAACCACCCACCCTCCTTTCTGAACTTATAAAATTATAACCATGGCTGATATCGAAAAAATCATCAGGGAATTACGTCGCGAGATTCGGCGGCACGATAGGCTTTACTATGTCGAGAGCTGTTCGGAAATTTCCGACCGCCAATACGACAAGCTCATGGCCCAGCTCCAGGCCCTGGAAAACGAGCACCCGCAGCTCATAACCCCGGACTCTCCCACGCAGCGCGTCGGCGGCGAGCCTATCGAGGGTTTCCGCACGGTCAGCCATGCCGTGGCGATGTTGAGCATCAACAACACTTATAATCGCACTGAGCTTATGGAGTTTGACGCGCGGGTTCGCAAGGGCCTGGGCGGGCGGCCTTTCACTTATTTCGTCGATCCGAAAATCGACGGCGTCGCTGTCTCGCTGCGGTATCAGGGGCGGATGCTCACCCAGGCGACCACCCGCGGCGACGGCAAGGTCGGCGACGACGTAACTTCCAATGTGCGGACGATAAAGTCCGTGCCGCTGAACCTGGGCCGGGCTGCGAACGTGCCGGACGTGCTGGAAATTCGCGGCGAGATATATTGGCCCAGGTCGACCTTCGCAAAGTACAACGCAAAGCGCGCCGCTGAGGGAGCTGAGCCACTGGCCAATCCGCGGAACGGCACAGCTGGGACGCTCAAACAGCTCGACCCGCGCGTCGTCGCCCAGCGAGGCTTGGCGTTCCTGGCCCATGGCTTTGGCGAGATGTCCGCCCGACAGGCTAACACAGCTGGGGAGCTTTCGGAAATGCTGCGCGTGTGCGGCGTGCCGGTCGACGGGCATCGCAAAATCTGCCGGGATATCGACGAGGTCTGGGACGCTATCACCCAGTGGGAACAGACGCGAGCGGAGGTGGACTACGACACCGACGGGATGGTCGTGAAGGTGAATGAGCTTGACCTGCGGGAGCAGCTGGGGGCCACCGCCAAGTATCCGCGGTGGTGCATCGCGTATAAATACGAGACCGACCGGGCTGAGACCATCCTCCGCCAGGTGTCGTTTCAGATTGGCAGAACCGGCGCGGTAACGCCCGTTGCCCACTTCGAGCCGGTCTCGCTTGGCGGCACGCGGGTATCCAGCGCGTCGCTGCACAACTTCGACGAGATAGACAGGCTTGGCGTTGGCATCGGCGACGCGGTAGTGGTGGAAAAGGCTGGGGAAATTAGCCCGACAATCGTCCGCGTCAACCCAGCCAAGCGCCC
>QNCB01000161.1 GCA_003644335.1 Planctomycetota bacterium
ACCGCCAGGCGACTGGGGCTGATGCGTCTGTACGGGCTGAGCGATTTCAATCTCAAGCTAGGCCTGAGCGAGGATATCGACCGCGAAAATTTGCGCGTCGTCCACAAAAAACTCCGCAAGCCAATCGCAGCCGGGCGATGTTCGTTGCGGGTGGACATCAATGGCGGGTGGGACGCCCAGGCTACGCCCCAACGGGTCGAAGAGCTGCGGCATTACGGCGTGTGCGCCGTTGAGCAGCCTGTGTATTGTTCCGCCGCCGAGTTGGTCGAGCTGGCGGGGAAATGCCCCCTGCCGTTGATAGCGGACGAGTCGCTCCTGAGCGAAGACGATGCGCGGACGCTGCTCGGCAGAGCCAGGCCAGACGCGGGCGGCAAGCGGAAAATCTGGTGGAACATCAGGCTGAGCAAAAACGGCGGGCTGGGGCGGACGCTTAGGCTGATGAATATCGCAGCGGAAAACGCCGTGCCGTTTACGCTGGGCTGTATGGTCGGCGAGAGCAGTATTCTTTCCGCTGTTCAGCGCCGGGCCTTGCAGCTTGGGCCGACGCCCAGGTTCGTCGAGGGCAACTATGGGCGGTTCCTGCTGGCGGGGGATATCCTGGCCAGTCGGCGGAGTTTGAAGTTTGGCTATGGCGGCAGGCTCCGCGCGCTGCCGGGCGGCGGGCTTGGCGTGGATGTCGACGAGAAAAAAATTGGCCGATACGCCAAGCGCGTCGCTACGCTCGGGGCCTAGCAGGCCTTGGTAATACGACGCTCAATAACCACTGGACATCGGCGGGGTATGCGAGTAATCTCTACGGCTATGTCAGAACGAATTACGGTTATCGGTGACGGCGGGATGGGAACTATTTGCGCCGTCATGCTCGCGGAAAACGGTCAGGCTGTTACGCTGTGGTCCGCCTTCGAGACCCAGGCTCAGGAGCTTCTCCGCCATCGCGAAAACAGGCGATTCCTGCCGGGCTGCAAGTTGCCGGACAACATAGACATCACCGCCGAGCCAGCCAAGGCCCTGGACGGAGCGTCGCTGGTTATTTCAGCCGTGCCCACGCAATACACCCGCAGCGTCTGGCAAGGGCTGACGCCCAACTGCCCCGCTGGGCTGTCGGTTTGCTCCGTTACCAAGGGCGTAGAAAACGGCACGCTGCTTAGGCCTACGGAAATATTGGCTGACGTCCTGGGCGACAAACTATGCGCAGCGGGCGCACTGAGCGGCCCGTCGGTAGCACCGGAACTAGCCCAGCGACATCCCGCATCGGTAGCGGTGGCGTCGCGGTCGGACGAGTTATCCCGCAGGGTTCAGGACTTGGTGACCAGGCCCTATTTCCGCGTCTATACGAACCGGGACATCGTGGGTGTCGAGCTGGCCGGGGCTACGAAAAACATCATCGCCATAGCGGCGGGCATGTTGGACGGCCTAGGCTCGGGAGACAACGCCAAGGCCACCCTGGTAACGCGAGGCCTGGCTGAGATTACCCGCCTGGGCGTCGCAGCTGGGGCCAGGCCTGAGACATTCGCGGGCCTGGCGGGCCTGGGCGACCTGGTAACCACGTGCATATCGCCGGTTGGTCGCAACCGCTGCTTTGGCCAGGCCATCGGCCAGGGCAAGAGCGTAGCGGAGGCCCTGGCTGGTGTCGACGCGGTCGTCGAAGGCGTAGCGACCACTCGCAGCGTGGCTGAGCTTGCTGCGAAATTTGGCGTGGAAATGCCGATTACGCAAGGCGTCTTCGCGGTGCTGTTCGAAGGCGCAGACCCACAGGCTGTACGCGACGACCTGATGACCAGGCCGCTGGGAGCAGAGGCGTAGCACAGCCGCCCTCGGCTGTGGTTTTTTTGGCACTCTATCCAGATTTTCACAGCCGAGGGCGGCTGGGCTACATAAAGAAGAAGAGGAAGATAGAACATGCGAATAACTATAGTTGGTGCTGGATATGTAGGCTTGGTGGCGGGCGCGTGCTATGCGAGTACGGGCAATACCGTTACAATGGTAGACTCAAACCCTGGCCGCGTCGAGACGCTCCGGGCTGGCGGTGTGCCGATTTACGAACCGGGCCTGGGCGAGCTGCTGGGGGAGAGCGTCCAGGCTGGTCGAATCAGCTTTACGACGGACCTGCCCGGTGCGATTGCGACAGCTGAGGTAATCGGCATCGCGGTCGGCACGCCCTGTGGCCCGGACGGCTCAGCTGACATGTCATACGTCGACGCCGTGGCGGAGCAAATCGGCAAAAGTCTGCAGAACTACGCGGTTATAGTTACCAAAAGCACCGTGCCGGTCGGTACGAGCGAACGAGTCTGCAAAAAAATCCGCGAGCTGACCGATGTCGAGTTCGACTATGTCAGCAATCCGGAGTTCCTCAAGGAAGGCTCAGCTGTGGACGATTTCCTCAGGCCGAATCGCGTCATCATCGGCACGGAAAGCCCACGGGCCAAGCGAGTGATGGAACATCTTTATGGCCCGTTCATGCGACAAGGCAGGCGCGTGCTGTTCATGGACGCCGTCAGCGCCGAACTGACCAAATACGCATGCAACTCGATGCTGGCTACGCGCATCAGCTTTATGAACGAGATGGCCCAGTTGGCCCAAGCCGTCGGAGCGGATATCAAACACATCCGCGAGGGCATGGGGTCGGACTCGCGGATCGGGCGGGCGTTTCTGTTTCCGGGCCTGGGCTACGGCGGCTCGTGTTTTCCGAAGGACGTCCAGGCTCTCATCCATACAGCCAACGCCTGCGGAACGACGGTGGGAGTTGTCCAGGCTGCTCACGAGGCCAACGACAAGCAGGTGGATTTCCTGCTGCGGAAAATCGAAAAATATTTCGATGGCAACCTGGCTGGGCGAAAGTTCGCTGTATGGGGCCTGGCCTTCAAGCCCCGCACCGACGATATGCGCGACGCGCCGTCGGTAAAACTTATCCAACGGTTGCAACAGGCTGGAGCAGCCGTGGCAGGCCATGACCCGCAGGCACACAAAACCGCCCGCGAAGTTCTGGGTGATACGATTACATATCATGATAATGTCTACGAGCCGCTGGCTGACGCCGACGGGCTGATAATTTGCACTGAGTGGATGGAGTTCCGCTCGCCGGACTTCAAACGCATCGGTGAGATGCTCAAACACCCGGTGATTTTCGATGGCAGAAACCTCTACGAGCCGGACTATGTAAACGACGCCGGGCTGGATTACATCTGCGTGGGCAGGCCAGACGCGATTAGATAACGGAGATTTGTTGTGAAAATACTTGTTACCGGAGCGGCTGGGTTTATAGGCTCGCACTTGTGTCAAAGGCTCTTGGCCCGTGGCGACGAGGTCGTCGGGCTGGACAATTTCGATCCGTTCTACGACCACCGCGTTAAGGAGCGGAACCTTGAGCCGTTCCTTCAGCACGAGAAGTTTCGATTTTTTCAGCGGGACATTCGCCAGGCTGACGAACTGGGCGACATGTGGGAAAACCACTGCGACGGCGTCGAGGCTGTGGTGCACCTGGCTGCCCGGGCGGGCGTCAGGCCTTCCATCGCCGACCCGCGAGGCTACGAGCAAACCAACATCCTTGGCACGATGAACATGCTGGAACTGGCTACCGCCGCTGAGCTCAAACCGAAGTTTATCTTCGCGTCGTCATCAAGCGTCTACGGCAACAATCCGACCGTGCCCTTTGGTGAGTCCGATCGCGTCGACAACCCTATCTCGCCATATGCCGCGACGAAAAAAGCCTGCGAACTGCTCTGCTATACCTACCACCATTTGCATGACCTGCCGATGACAGCCTTGCGATTTTTCACGGTCTACGGACCGCGACAACGCCCGGACCTGGCTATCCACAAATTCACAAGCCAAATCTTGCGGGGCGAGCCGATCGAGATGTTCGGCGACGGCAAGAGCAGTAGAGACTACACATACATCGACGATATTATCGATGGCGTCGAGGCTGCTGTCGATCGCTGCGATGGCTATGAGACAATAAACCTCGGCAGCGAAACGCCCATAACGCTCCGCGAGATGATAGCGACGGTCGAACGGGCGACGGGCCAGGCTGCGGAGATAATCGAAAAACCCCTTCAAAGCGGCGACGTAAATCGAACCTTCGCCGACATAGCCAAGGCAAAAAAACTCCTGGATTATCAGCCGAACATGCCATTCGAAAAAGGCGTAGAAAAGTTCGTCGCCTGGTGGAAAAATAATTAGAAGGCAGGAGTCAGTAAAAAATAAAAACAGCGAATGACGAATTCCGAAGCTCGAATGCCGAATCAATTACGAATTCGGAATAACGAATATTGGGTGGCATGGCTACACCGCAGCTGTTTGCGGGGTAGCCATGGATTCGGGTGAAACAGAAAAACATGGATTCCCGCCTGCGCGGGAATGACAAAAAAAACAAACTGACTCCTGAATCCTGACTCCTGAATCCTGAATCCTTAAAAAATGACTGTAGAATATAGCATTATAAATATCGGAACTTTGTCTCAT
>QNCB01000162.1 GCA_003644335.1 Planctomycetota bacterium
ACTCGACGTTGCACGTCTGACAAAGCCCGTCAGGTCCGGGCTTGGCTTGGCTGCACCCAGGGCAAAGCCCCGGCACAAACAAATCCCCCAGCCCCGCCAAGGCAGAGCGAACCAAGCTGACAGATTTCACGAATCGACCCATCTTTGGATTTCGGATTTTAGATTTCGGATTTGCCAGTAGAAAAAAGGTAACCGTTCACAGAAAAGAACCACGAATGAACACTAATAAACACGAATTATCATAAAAAACAAAGTTTACCATGAAGTTTTTTGTTTTTTCTTTCGTGTTTTTCGCCGTTTTAAATATCTGTGTCTATCTGTGCTTATCCGTGGTTCTTGTTTTTGTGTGAACGGTTACGAAAAAAGTTATCAGTAATCAGTTATCAGTAAAAGCAAAAGCAGCGTAAAACAAATGACATGGGAGGAAGTTGTGTTTTTCGTAGCATGGGCGTCTCGCCCGTGTTTTTCTGTTTGTTTTTCCACACAAACTTCCCAGCCGAGGGCGGCTGGGCTACATCTCTGCAATAGGCTCGCATGTTTCTTTTTTACTGATTACTTTTTTCTACGCGTTCTTTCGTGGTAAAAAATTTTTTGTTTTTTTGTCGGGACATCACATCAGGCTGAAGGAAGTATCGTTGGATGACTTTCATCGCGGGTTTGTCGCAGGGTCGATACGAGGTGTCTTCCGCTGGGCTTGTTTTCTGGTTCGGATGGTTCCGCCATTCCCAGACCAAAAAACCAGCCACCGCCTGCTCACCCGCCCAGGCTCGGAAGAAAGACTCGAAACAGTCAGCCTGGAGTTTGGGGTCGGGTTTGTCCGCAGCGGCGTAGTAGTTCCAGGGGAACTGCGCCGCGGTCTGCTGATTAGGCCAACCTACCTCAGTAAAAAGGATAGGCCTGTTTACCGTCTTCTGCCAAACGAGGACTTCCTGTTTGATCTCGCGCCATGCTTCGTCCAGCTGGGCTGGCGTGGGATTGGCTTGCTTGGCCAATGTGAAGTAGCTCGTCATGCCGACCAGGTCAAGCTGGGCCCAGAACTTCGGCACATGGTAGTGGTCCCAGTTTGCGGAGTATGTGAGCAGGCCTGGAAACACGCTGCGAACCTGCGAGATGAGTTTTTTCCATTGGCCTGTTTGCGTTTCGGTGGAGACCAGTTCCGAGCCTACCGAAAATATTTCCGCCCCGCCCAGGCGGGCGAGTTTCGCGTATTTCATAATGAAGGCGGTGTATTGGCTCCACCACTCGTCCCAGTTGTCAGGCTTGATTTTCCCCCGCCATTCGTTGTTGCGAGGGTTGCTCAGCAACACCATGGGCATGAGCATCACGCGGAGTTTTTTCGACCGGGCCAGGCGGATAAGTTCGACAAGTTTTTCGTCGGTAACGGTTCGGCCCGGCTTGACGCGAATGCTTACAGAGCCTGCGTTTTCCTGATAACCCGGCACGACGAGGCAAAGCACCCCAGCTCCCCCTTGGGCGATTTCGTCTATATATTTCGCGTATGGATGATCTTTCTCGGCGTTGTGAAGCTGGAGACACATGCCACGAAACTCGCCAAACCCGGCGGCGCCCGGGCCAACAGGGGCGATGGCGGAAGAGTCTTTAGTTACCTCAGATCCCGACCCCGGCATCAACCCCGTGCAAACAATCGAAGCAAGAACCAAGCCGCAAGCTGTCAAAAGTATCGTCCGTCGTTTCATTTAGTCAATAACCCTGCGAGAACTCGCCGCAAAAGAATATCAAGCTCACCATGAAGCACATGAGGAGCATGAAGTTCTTTTTTTTCAAACAAAATTCGTGTTTGTCAGTGTCTATCCGTGGTTTGCTGTTTTGCTTTTACTGATAACTGACTACTGATAACTTTTTATCGTTATCAACGGCAGTTCCGGGCGGCAGTTAAAGCGGATGGGTGCCCCCACCATGCCCAGACCGCGAGAGACAAAAACCCCGCATCGAGGCCCAGTTACCAGCCCAGCCGCGTATTTGCGATGTTTTATTGGCAACACCGGCGGGCCTATGAATGGCAAGACCACCTGCCCGCCATGCGTATGGCCTGCGAGCATCAGGTCAACGCGAGGCTCGGCGGGGAGCTCTTCGGCGTAGTCCGGGTTATGACAAAGAAGTATCCGAGCGGTTCCCCGCGGGACCCCAGCTAAGGCCTGGGCAGCGTCAGACCGGCCTGTGAACAGGTCGTCCACGCCGGCGAAGCACAAAGGTTCGCCCGCCCGGGTAACGATGCGATGGCTGTTCTTCAGCAGCGGTATCCCAGCTGACCGTAGCGAGGCGATAACGCCGGTGGCATTGGCCCAGTAATCGTGATTGCCCAGCACAGCGAATTTGCCGACCCCGGCTCGCAGGTCTCGCAACACCTCGACCAGAGCTTGCGTGATAGCGTTGGCTTTGCTCACGTAGTCGCCCGTTAAGGCTATGACATCAGGCCTGAGGTCGTTGCACATGTCCACTATCTCGCGGGCGTGGGCGAGGGTGGAATTAGGCCCGACGTGAATATCGCTGATCTGGGCGATGGTAACGCCGTCCCATTTTGACGGGAGATTCGGCACGACGATATTATGGCGGGTTACCTTGAACCAGTGAGGCTCGATGGCCAGGGCGTCTACCGCTCCGCCCACAGTCGCCGCTCCGATGGCCAGGGACGCGCACTTGAGAAAACTCCGGCGACTCATCCCACCAGCCTGGCCTGGCGAGGTCGCCCGCGACTTGGCATCATCGACCATAGCCAACGACTCGTCGTCCGGTAAAAAAGGCTGGGCTGTCTCGTCCATATCTTTCATCAGACCCTTATCGGCAAAACGCCCCCCGCTGCTACACATTACAAAACCCGCGAAAAATTAGCTACGAAAAAGCGGGGGCGGAATGATGTGTAAGATTTTTTCTAGCTGGAATAGCCGGGCCAAGTCCGATAATCTGTCGGGTGGCAATTCAGATAATGGAGAATTTTTTAATGGACAGATTGATCGTAAGTGTTTCGGGCGTTCGTGGGACGGTTGGCGGTACTCTTACCGCTGCGGTGGCGACGGACTTTGGCTGTGCGTTTGGCAGTATGCTCGGAGCTGGCAGCAAGGTTGTCCTCGGGCGGGACAGCCGACCTAGCGGGGCGATGATAAAAAACGCCGTTACCGCTGGGCTGTTGAGCTGTGGCGTGGACGTGGTAGACCTGGGCGTGGTAACGACGCCCGGAGCTGCTCTGATGACCCGCCTGCTCGAAGCCGACGGCGGGGTTATTATCACCGCGTCACACAATCCGCACCCGTACAACGGCATAAAATTTCTTCAGCCTAGCGGCGTAGCCTTGCCCGCAACCCAGGCCAATGAGCTGAAGGAAATCTGGCAGAGCGGCAAGTTCGCCACGCAAGCTGGGCTGGCTGTGGGGCGAGAGAGCGTCAACAGCAGAACCCACCCGATGCACATCGACGCGGTTTGTGCCGTTACCGACGTTACCGGCGTGGCTGCCCGGCGGTTCAAGGTCGTGCTGGACAGCATCAACGGAGCGGGGTGCGTTGTTACGCCGATGCTCCTGAGCAAACTGGGCTGCGAGGTCGTGCATATCAATGGCCGGCCTGACGGCATGTTCGCCCACACGCCCGAGCCTATCGAGGAGAACCTGGCCGACCTTTGCGACGCCGTCCGCAAGCACCGGGCGGACATCGGCTTTGCACAAGACCCCGACGCGGATAGGCTTGTGGTGGTGGACGAAGCTGGGCGATTCATCGGCGAGGAATATACGCTCGCCTTGGCAGCGGCGTTTGTGTTGTCTCATCGCAAGGGTCCGCTGGCGACGAACCTTTGCACCAGCAGGATGATCGACGACCTGGCAGAGTCAGCTGGGTGCGAGGTTTTCCGCACACCCACGGGCGAAGCGAATGTCGTCGAGGCGATGTTGGCCAATGGCTGTATTTTCGGCGGCGAGGGCAATGGCGGGGTCATCGAGCCTCGGGTCGTACCCGTCCGCGACAGCTTGGTGGGCATGGCGATGATACTGCAATACATGAGCGAAACCGGCAAGAAGCTCAGCGAGCTGGCAGCGGATATCCCGTCGTATCATCTGGTAAAAACCAAGCTGCCCTGCCCGCTCGAAGCTGCAGCGGAGGTGATATCGCTTGCCCGCAAGGAGTTCGCCGAAGATCCCGACGCGAAGTTCAACGACGCTGACGGCTTGCGGATAGACCTGGCAGAAGGCTGGGTGAATGTCCGAGCGAGCAACACCGAGCCTATAATGCGAATCTTCGCCGAAGCTCCGCAACTAGCCCAGGCCCAGGCCCTCGTGGGGCGAGTGCGAAAAATAGCGGACAAAGTCGTGGCTGGTTGATTAGTTGACTGGCTGAGCGGTTGGTTTCCCCTCGTGTCATTCCCGCTTGCGCGGGAATGACAAAAAACAGCTTGTAGGTCATGCAACTTGTTGCATGACAG
>QNCB01000163.1 GCA_003644335.1 Planctomycetota bacterium
GGTTCGATATGGGATATGGCAGGGTTCGTTTTTCGTTGTCGCCGACCGCGTCGCCGAAGGAGCCTGACGCTTCGGTTCGATTTTTGAAAGGTGTGGTATCGAAGTCTTCGCTGGTCAGCGTCAGCGTGTCAGGCTCGTCGTAGCTTATCTGCGATCGCAGGTCGCTCTCTCGTATGCCGGGCATCGAGTCTACAACCAGGCTCCACTCGTCGATCTCCTCGTTGCCGTTAAATTGGCCCTGGGTTTGGGTGGTCTTCAGTTTACCGCCGTCGAGCACGATATTCTCAGCTTCATCCACGCTGTTGATGTGGATATTCTCCTGGCTGCGATAGGACGGCCAGGCATTGCCTATGTCCAGCGGATACGCGCCGTTGAAGTTGCGATTCCAGCTTGACATAACATCGCCGTTGATGGTCGTGTCGTTGCCGCGGATGATGACGCGGATGGTGCTTGCGATGGCGTAGCGCAGGATTTCCGTGTCAGGCTCGATTGCGAGATTTACGCTGAGGGTTTTATTAGCCTGGCCACATACGCCGCTGACGACCAGCTGCACCTCCGTGGGGTTGTCGTCCTCGTCCACCTGCGAGACGTTTATCGCGAAGTTGAAACTTTGGCCATTGGGCAGCGAAATTGACGGCGCCGAGACGGAGTCCTCGTCATACGATATCGACCAACCGTCCGGCAGCGACTCGGCGCCCTCGAGCTTGCCTGCCAGGTGGTCGCCGATGACCTGCATCATGTCCGGCGTGCCTGTCAGCACCGGTTCGCTTTGGCAATCGCGCAGAGAATACAGCACATAGGACAGCCCACTCTCGGCAGCCATGCGGGCATTGGTACTCTGGTCGTAGTTCGTAGCCTTTCGGACGTCCATCACGCTGGAGTGCGACAGCGTCATCGCCATCATCGCCATCACGACCATTAGCAACAGGGCCATGAAATACGCGGCACCTCTTCTCGAATGAGGCCTGGGGTTTCGTTGTCTCCGGTTCGGTGTCGAAAATTTCATTCTTCACTCCTTTCGTCCGTTATCAGCCAGCCTGTGTTTAGCACGACCGAGCCGTCGTGGGAGATGGTAACTTGTACATAAATAACGTCACTGGCCCCGTTGGCGACCACCGCATTGGGGTCGCCCTCGTCTCGCCAGGTCAGGCTGGTGGTTTGGCTCCAGCCGGCGAGGCTTGTGATGGGCTGGCCGAAGCTGTTCCTGGGCGGGGAGAATGTTGCCGACAGCAGGTCGTCCAGGTCGTCCACATATGGGTCGCTGCCAACGTAGCTGTCAGGCCCGGGCGGGTTGTCCGCGTCTGCGGCGTCGGGGTCGCGAAAGGGTAGGTTGGCTGTCCATTCGCGAACCCCCTGAGCAAGAAACACCGCCTGGGTGATCTCCCCGCCAGCGGCATTGACGCTTGTGCTCGATGCCATCGATGCCAGTATCGCGGTGAATCCAATGCCGAGAATCACCGCAGCTACAAGCACCTCTGCCAACGTGAAACCACGCGAGCTGGCAGACTGTCCGGGTCTTTTTATTCCTTTGCTTGTCGTCATCATCATCTGCTCCAAACTCCGCCTCGGCCAAGCACTCTGGCCCAGCGGAAAAGCTGCGTCGGGTGTCGTAGTTGCTGTCTGCAACCACGATATCGGCAAACGCGGTTGCAGAACGCAACCACGACACCTGGCAAAAAACCAACGGGAAGGTATCGGAAATCGCGCCGGATAGCTCCAGGCCAGGCGACTTGAGGAAAACGAGCTTTGTTCAAAGGCTATCAGTAATCAGCAAAGAATTGAATATTGGATATTCGGTTTTTAGCCAACGTTGTGGCACACTTTTAACTCTGAGTTAGTGCGCAGCTCCGCTGGCTACGGACGACATCTTGAACACAGGCAGGATAATACTCATCGCGATGAAGCCCACCACAAAGCCCATGAACACAATCATCACAGGCTCGATAAGGGACGTGGTCGCTTTTATCGTGTCGCGCAGCTCCTTGGCGTAGAAGGCTGACACGTCGCCAAGCACGTCGCCAAGCCGGCCAGACTCTTCACCAGCTGAGACCATCTGCACGACACTCTTGGGCAGCAGGTCGCTCTTCTGCAGGGGCGTAACGATTTTATTGCCCTCCTGCACAGAGTCCCGCACCGAAAGCCAAAGGTTGCGATAAACGATATTGCCCGACACGTCAGCTGTAATTTCCAGCGTATCGAGCATCCCCACGCCGGCGATTATCAGCTCGCCCATCGTCTGCAAGCCTCGGGCGATATACACCGCGCGAAACATTCGTCGAAAAATCGGCACGCGTAACTTGAATTTGTCGAAGTACAGCCGGCCCTGGTCGGTCCGCTGAGAGACGATAAACCCCACCACAAACACCACCAGCGCAGTAACCAGAACATACCACTGATGTTTCAGGAAATCGCTCAGGGCCAAGAGCATAACGGTAGGCTTTGGCAGCAGATGCTCCTTGCCCGCGAAAACCTTCATAAACCTCGGCAGCACCCATGTCAGCAGGAAAACCACCGCCGTTATCGACATGGTGAACAGCACAGCTGGGTATATCATCGCCCCGCGGATCATGCTGCGAGTTTCAGCTTGCTGCTCCAGATAGGCTCCGACGCGATCTAACATATGCGCGAACGTGCCGGACATTTCCGAGGCCCGAACCATGTTGACGTACAACGAGCTAAACACGCTGGGATGCTTAGCCAGGGCCGCGGAAAACGGTGTTCCCGCTTCCACGTCAGCCTGAACCTGCCGAAGCATTTTCTGGAACCGCATGTTGGTAACCTGCTCAGCGATACCCTCGATCGCGTCGCGTATGCTAATGCCCGCCCGGATCATCACGCTGAGCTGTTTCGTGAAAAACAGTACGTCCTTCAAGCCCGGCTTGGACTCGACGCGAACGTTCCGCAAGCGGGCTATAATGCTGCCCATGTCGGGCGCCTGCTCGATATTCAACAGATGCCCATCCTGCTGCCGCGCCCAGCCCGAAGCCTCCATAAGAGACTCAGCCTCTATGACGCCGGCGTTTATATTGCCAGCGGGACTCTGAATTTCGTACTTATACTTGGCCATGATTTATCCACTAAGTTGACGCAGCAAGGCTGTCGGGTTGGCAGCCCTGCCAATGCCATCGTCCCTGTCAATCACTCCGTTGATAACCAAACTGCGAATGGAATCGTCCAGGCGACACATACCCTCTGCCCGGTTGGTCTCGATGATGTTGGGGATTTCGTGAAGCCGGTTTTCACGGATGCAGTTTCGAACCGCGGCATTGCAGACCATCACCTCGCAGGCCGGAGCCATGCCGGAGATGTCGATCCGGCGGAACAGAGTCTGCGTAACGACGGCCTGGAGCGTGTTGGACAACATGCTGCGAACCTGGTTTTGCGACTCTGCGGGGTATATGTCCACGATGCGAGCGAGAGTCTGAGCTGCACTTTGCGTGTGCATGGTGGACAGCACGAGGTGCCCGGTTTCCGCAGCAGTGATAGCAGCGGATGTTGTCTCCAGGTCTCGCATTTCGCCGACGAGGATAATGTCCGGGTCTTGTCGCAACGCGTGCTTCAGGCCGCTGGCGAAGGTCGTTACGTCCGAGCCGACCTCGCGCTGCTCGATGAGACATTTGTCGCTGCGAAGCTGATATTCGACCGGGTCTTCCATCGTGATAATATGCTTGTCGTACTGCTTGTTCATAACGTCGATCATCGAAGCCAGCGTGGTGCTCTTGCCGCTGCCGGTTGGGCCTGTAACCAGCACCAAGCCGCGTGGCAGATGCACGAATTTCGTAACGATATCCGGCAGCCCAAGGTCCGCCAAGGCTGGCACGTCCGCAGTGATCGCTCGCATGGAAATGCTGATTACATCAGCTTGGTAATGTGCGTTGACGCGGAACCTGCCCAGCTCATCGACAGCGACGCTGAAATCGTAATCACGATTCCGTTCGAAGTCAGCTTGCTGTTTTTCGCTGAGCATTCCGCTCAACAAATGTTGCGTATCGGCAGGCTGAAGCACCTCAAGCCCGTCAGCCTGTTGCAGCTGAGTGTGCACGCGAAACGTAGGCTTATGCCCCGGAACCAAGTGAACGTCACTAGCACCGGCGTTTGTAGCACCAGTCAAAATATCCATCAATTCAATCATAAGTTAAAAGCAAATCCGAAATACGAATATCGAAATACGAAACAAATTCTAAATTCTAAAAAATCTTGCAACCGTTCATTTCTTTTTTTTCTTTTGTTTCTTTGTCATTCCCGCGAAGGCGGGAATCCAGTTTTTCTGTGTGTTTTTTCGTGTAATAATTAGTGTTCATTCGTGGTTCGCTGTTTTTGTTTTTTTGCTTTTACTGATAACTGA
>QNCB01000164.1 GCA_003644335.1 Planctomycetota bacterium
AGCCAGGCTGGAGACGATAACCCGTCAGCTGCCGTACGCTCTGGATTTGATATCCCTGGCTATGGGAGCGGGAGCTACCTTCACCGAAGCTGTCGAAACCATCGTCAGCGAAGAAGACAACGGGGCGATAAACGTCGAGCTGCGGGCCTTGCTCGCGGAGATCGAACTGGGCACAACCCGCAAAACAGCCCTGGAAAACCTGGCCAGGCGAGTGCCGCTGGAATCGATGCGAAACCTCGTAGCCTCGGTAGCCCAGGCGGAGCAACTCGGCACAGCCTTGGGAGACGTCCTGCACGACCAGGCGAGCCTGATGCGAATGCAACGCTCCGTCCGAGCGGAAAACAAAGCCGCCATCGCCGGGGTGAGAATCCTCGTGCCCTGCCTACTGCTGGTCATGGCTGTAATACTAACCATCTTCGCCCCGGCAATAATAAGAATCATCCAAGACGGATTGTTTTGAACTTAGGCAATAGGGAATAGGCAATAGGAGTCCACGGATTGCTGTTTTTGTTTCTTTTTTTACAATAATTCGTGTTTATTGGTGTTCATTCGTGGTTCACTGTTTTTTGCTCTTACTGACGACTGATTACTAATTACACTTTTTTTACGGATTTAAATATGTCGCTAGCCAAACCGGAATTGATTTTTGTCGCGGGGCCGCGGGCTGGGCAGCGGGCGGTGCTGATGAGCAGCGTCTCTTGCCTTGGTCGGTCGCAGCAGGCTGAGGTGCGCGTGGACGAGCCTTGCGTCTCGCGCAGACAGCTGTTGTTTACCATGACCCGCGATGGCTGTGTTGTGGAAAATATATCGACCACGAACAAAATCCGCATCAACGGCAAAAAATACAAGGCAGGCAAGAAAATGATACTAGCTTCGGGCGATCTGCTTGGCGTCGGAGCTGACACCCAGCTGTTGTTCGTCGAAGCCCAGGACAACCCCCATGCTGTGCTCGAAGCATATCGCGAAAAATTCCCCGCCCAGGCTGTTGCACCCCCTGCTGAAACCAGTGTTGATCCGCCCGCAACCCAAAGGCTAAATATCGCACCGCCGCCCGAGCCAAGCCAAGCCAATGGGCAACACAAAGCCGATGACAAGACCATGGTCGATCGCGATGGCGATGACAGCGGCAAAAAGCACCGGAAATATCTCATCGGCTTTGCTATTTATATGCTGGTCCTGGCTGGGCTGTTCGCTGTCCTGTTGGCTTGGCGGGGCGGGAAAAATGGCCAGGCCAATTCGTACGAGCAGGTAGCCTGGCTGACGAGTGAGGATATAGACCAGGCCATCGCCAGCGACCTGAGACGCTCGCCCAATATCGAGGCTTCCGCCCGGTCGTTGCGGATCGCTCGGGAGATGTTCCTCAACCGCCAACGCCTGCACGAAAAGGGCAACCTGTATCGGTGCGTGAAAAACTATAGGCTGTACCTCGCGTTCCGCCGAAAAAACAGACGCGTATTCACGCCGAAAGACGAACGACAATATGACATCGCCAAACAAGAGCTAGCCGGTCAGCTTCTGGAAATATACAAAAACGCCCGGGTCGCCTACGGGGCAGGCCGATGGGCAGACGCACGCGACGAACTGGAAGCATTGCTGAAATATCTGCCAGTCAAAGAAACCGAAAAAGACCCGCAAGTCCGCCAGGTAATAGTAGAAAACACACTGGCCCACCTGAGGCTAATAAGCAAAAAACGAACACAACAAAAATAGAAGTCGGGATTCAGGAGTCGAACATGGATATCATAGCTGCTAATTTTCTCGCCGAGGCGCGGGACTATATAAACACATCTGAATTTCTCGAAAATACGATAGGCCAATGGCTGATATTGCTGGGAGCGGTGCTGGGCGCGATGATACTCGGCAAGGTCGCTATGTTTTTCCTGCTGCACAGCGCGAGGAAAATGGACGCTATCGAAGAGCGGTTCATACTCACCAGCCTGTTCGCCAAAAGTCTCGCCAGGCCCCTGCCGTTCGTAATGCTCGGAGCTGGGCTGCTGCTCGGCGGGCAAGGCCTGTCGATGGAAACCGATATCCGCTGGCTGTACGAAAAAATCTGCCTGACCATAATATACCTGGCCGTGATATGGTGCGTGTTCAAACTGGTGGACATCGTCGAAATTTTCCTTTGCCATATTACCAGCAAAACCAACACCTCGCTGGACGACCAACTCGTGCCGCTGGTACGAAAATCGCTGCGGATAATGGTGGTCGTCATGGGCGGACTTTTCATAGCTACCAATATTTTCAACAAAAACATCGGTGCCCTCCTGGCTGGGCTTGGCATTGGCGGTTTGGCGTTCGCACTGGCAGCTAAGGATATGCTCTCGAACCTGTTTGGCTCGGCGACGATTTTCACCGATAGGCCCTTCGGCATTGGCGACCGGATACGTGTTAAAGATTTCGACGGCACGGTCGAAGAGGTAGGCTTCCGCTCGACACGACTTAGGCTGCTCAATGGCCATCAGGTCGTCCTGCCAAACGGCGTGGTCGCCAACGAAGCTATCGAAAATATTTCGCGACGCCCGTTCCTCAAACGCACGCTGGACGTTACGGTAACCTACGACACGACCCCCGAAAAACTCGACCGAGCCCTGGCTATTCTCCGCGAAATGCTCGACGCCCGGGGGGAGCATTTTCATCCGGACTTCCCATCGAGATGCTACTTCACAGACTTCAATTCCGACAATCTCTGCCTCCAGGTTATATACTGGTACACCCCCGCCGAGTGGTGGGACTACCTAGCCTTCAACAACGACTTCAACACCGAACTACTCCGGCGGTTCAACGAAGAGGGCATAGAATTCGCCTTCCCAACCCAAACCGTCTACTTGAAACAGGAACAAGATATCAGTAGCCAGTAGTCAGTTATCAGTTATCAGTAAAAACAAAAAAAGTAACCGTTCACGGTCTTTCAATAAATTTTGAAGAGTTATGACAGAATAAAAGTGTATGTTGCTTCTCGGCCTGAAAGGCCAGGCTACCTTAGCCCTTCGGGCTGAAGAAACAGCGTGAATGGTTATATTTTTTTAGCTCCATAGGAGCTGTCAAGCCATCGTGTTGTGGGATGGCTGTGTTTTTTTTTGTTTTTACTGATAACTGATAACTGACGGCTTAAAAAATTATGCCTACACCGGAAAATTCATTTGCGATGCGATACCAACGGCAGGAGCTGTTCGGGCCGCTGGGCTTGGCGGGCCAGGCCAGGTTGGCCGAGGCGAAGGTTCTCATCGTCGGAGCCGGTGGCTTGGGTTCCTGGCTGGGCGAACTGCTCGTCCGCGCGGGGGTAGGCCTGGTCAAACTCGTCGATGGGGATGTGGTGGACTGGACGAACCTCGCCCGCCAGGCTATGTACGAGGAACTCGACGCCGCCCAGGCCAGGCCCAAAGTTCAAGCTGCCAAAAACAGGCTGGCCAAAATCAACTCCGCCGTCGAAGTCCAAGCCATCGAAACCATGCTCACCCCCGCCAACATAGACGCCCAGGCCGGCGATGTCGATCTGATACTCGACGGCACGGACGACTGGACCTCGCGGTTCGTCATCAACGACTACGCGGTGAAAATGCACAAACCCTGGATTTTCGCCGGCGTCGTGGGAGCCCAAGGCCAGGTTCTGCCATGCCTGCCAGGCCGAGGCGCCTGCCTGCGATGCGTCTTCGAAACCCCGCCAAGCCAGAAAACCGAGCAGGCGAACAAAGCATCCACCCGCGGCGTGCTAGGCCCCCCTGTCGCTACGATAGCGTCGCTCGAAGCCATCGAAGCGATAAAAATTCTCACGGGCCAAATCGAAGCCGTCAACACGCACCTGCTGAAACTCGACGCGTGGACGGGACAAATCCAAAAACTAAACACCAGCCAACCAACCCCCGACTGTCCATGCTGCCAGCTGGGAAAATTCGACTTCCTCCAGACCGAAAAAATGCAGCACAGTCGCCCCGGCTGTGAAGTTCGTCTAAAAAACATTGGAACGATATGACACGAAGCCTGATAGATCTTCACACGCACAGCACCGCCTCGGACGGCAGCTGCGCCCCCGCTGCGATTGTAGACGCCGCGGAAAGTTGCAGCCTGGCTGCGTTGGCTCTGACCGACCACGACACCACCGCGGGCCTGGCAGAGGCCGCGGCGCGAGCGGAACTCTACCCCCAGCTGCACTTCGTACCCGGCATTGAACTGTCCGCTATTTTCCAGGCTGGCACGCTGCACATACTCGGCCTCGGCATAGACCCCCACGCCAAGGCCCTTGTGAAACTGACCGCCCAACTCCGCCAAGCCCGCGAAGAACGCAACCCGAAAATCATCGCCAAGCTCCAGGCCCTGGGCCTGGCTATCGACATGGA
>QNCB01000165.1 GCA_003644335.1 Planctomycetota bacterium
ATAAGCAATGAAATCACCCATCTCTGCCAGCGCTTCCCGGTCAACCCCGGCATACACTTCCGTGGGGTCTTTCCAGAAATGGCTCATCGGTTTGGTGTGCAAAGGCCGCTTGAGGGGGTCATGTTTTCTCGCCAACTCAAAGATTCTTTCAGAGGAATCGGTCAGCCGTTTGCGGTTAAAGAGAATCCAGTCGAATCGCGCGCCTTGTGATTTGTGCGCGTTGGTACGGGGAATAACATCGAACGATTTATAATCGGTTTTCCACAGCCCATTAAGCTTCTCTACCGTCGTGTACTTATCTTTAAGCCATTGGTGATACATCCGCATGAAATCTTCACACCCGCCACTGTATTCCTGCTCGTTCATCAGGCAGAAGCTGAGGATGTTGGGTTGATTGCTGCACAGCTCACCGAAGAACTTCCCGTAATACAAATCCAGCATCTGATAGGTTTCTTCAGTTTCCAGGCAGAACGGGATGAAGTGTCCGTTACAACGGCCCAGTTTCGGGTGATCTCTTACGAACTTTTCGATATAGCCGAAAATCGGCTGGGTATGAGACCAGTAGAGTCCGTGTTTTATGGCGTTATCATAGCCCCGGTTCCACTGGTCAATATAGCTTTGATTGACGATGACCTTGTCAATGGGTGATTTAATATAGGCGGTTATATTATGATCCGCCTGCAGGGTATTGAATCCGAGCTTCTTCATCGTGGCGGGAAAGCCCATGGAGCCGACCCAGCCGTTCATAAATATGGGGCGGTCGTGATGCCAGAACATTCCTTCACGAATCTCGGTAGGGGTGCTGTCCATAAACATCTCTTGCGGAACCGTGCGCCATTTTGCCGCATATTTTTCGGGCTTGTCCGCTTCGGCAAGGGCTGTGATAGCCACCTGTTTGAGTTCTTTCATCTGTCGTGAAACAGAGACATATTTTTTCTTTTTGACATCGCCCTGAGGATTCCACAGGTAGGCAAGAAAAAGATCGATAACCTCTTTGGCACTTACCAAATAGGCGGTCTCATATCCTTTGCTTTCGAGTGCGGAAATCTTTTTACCGAGAATCTCACTGCTTTGTTTCAGTTCGACTAATCCGGCCTCAATATTCTTTGTCCACTCGTCATGGCTGTAAGACCTGATTTCCACCGGGCTATCCAGAGTGGACACAACGGTTCCGTCGCGGTGAAGTTTCAGGGAAAGCTGATAGATTCCGCCTTCAAGCCCGGCGGTTCCCAATTCGATATCATACCACGTTGTTTCTTTGCCGAACTCCACAGGGACTGTCCATGTGCGAGCCATCGCCTCGGTGGCGCCTTTGGCTTCAATCATCAACTCGAAGGTTTGCGGCTGCTTGGCTTTATCGGCACCGATGCCGTAGACCTTAAGCGTCCAGGACTCGTCTTTGTTTACCTTTGATTTTGTGACCCGGTATCCGAACGCGCCGTCTTTACCGCGAAGCACCATGTCGGAATAATTAGCGAACCGGCTGAAATAATAGTAATCCACTTTGGTCTGGGGCGGCCAGATGGTTTCCAATTCGCGGTTGATTTTGTCGGTATCGCCCCACATTGATCCGAAAATAAACGGTCTGTTGACTTCGGCCTTGAATCCACGCATCAGCTTGGCTGGGAAAAAAAGCTCCATATCCCACTGCTTATCGCCAATCGCAGATGCTCTTTCAATGGTTCCGATATTGAAGAGGTATCCTTCGTCATTAACCTGATGATGATAATGTCCTCCGGGGAAGCTGACATACTCAAGAAGAGGAACGCCATCGGGACTGGTAGGAATCGCGGCATAGACATAATCGGTCCGATCCAGTTTGGGAACCTTAAGCCCCAGCGACTCGCGACCCATGTCAAAATACAAACGCCAATTGTCGCTGTCTTTGAAGTCATTACACGGCGCAATAATATTTTCGCACTTGAGCACATCATCTTTTGCCCGCATGGCAAAATACAGTCCTTTTTCATTCCAGTATGCCCAGAGTTTGGCGGAAAAATCATCCGGACCATCCCATGTTAATTGAACGCTTGCACCCGACACCTTGGGGAGATTGTCCTTGCTGTCGGCGACGCCGAAAGGAGCCACTCCATCTATTTCTGTGAATTTACCATCAATTTTGATGTCCTTTTTATAAGGCACAAAAACAACCGACCAGGCAGGAGAAGTTTTCTGAACTTTAATCTCCGAGCTGCTTTTTGATATTCCCGACTTAACTGCATCTTTCGCCATCGCAGCTGAAGCTGTCAATACTACTGCCAATAACATTGTCGATATAACTTTACCTGTTTTCATTTTTCTTTTTTCCTTTTTGTTGTTTGTTATCTCCGCCACCACCGACACCGTGTCGGTGGTGGCCTTTCCTATCCGTGTTTATCTGTGTTAATCCGTGGTTCCTCTATTTCTGTTTCTTCGGGGACATTTTAATCACTACCGGGTAATCCGGAATGATGACATCTTTGAAGACGGTCTTGCCGTCTTTGACCAAAGCATTCACTTTGAAGCTTTTGCCAGTCATAATATCAATACCGGTGAAGCCTTTGTAATCAGCTGCGTCCAGCGTAATGTCGGAGATCAAATCTTGACGGTCTGTAACCCGGATAGCGTGCCAGAGAACCAGCATAACTTCGCCGGTTTCGGTGTTTTTGAAGAGATATTTTTCTGCGCGGTTAAGAGAATCTATTTTTTCACCATCCCAAATAAGATAGGGCTCAACGAATATCCACTTACTGGGAGCGAAACGATCCTGCGACAGCGTTACCGACCAGTCAGGATTGAAAACTTTGACTGGCTCACTAAACAGTGAACAAATACGCTGCATGACAAAAAATGCTGGTTTGGGTGCGTATTCATACGAGGCATGTTTAATCAAACCAGCCGTCTCTTCACATGCCTTAATATTATATCCGTCATCCTGAAAGTCATACTGGATGGCAACCTTGATTCCCGCGACAAGATGCAGGAGAAATCTTCTGGCAATATATTTCGCCTGCGTGGATTCCTTGAACGCCTTGAATACATAATCGCCGCCCCGATTACCGTGTATTCCATCGCGGTAATAGGTGTGATAGCCATCCTCGGTCACATAAATATCTGTATGTTTCATCCCTACAGATTTCATCTTCTCTTTCAAACGCCGTATGAGAGAAAGGAAAGTGTGATCATCATCGGCTACAGTAATACCATCGCGCTCATGAATCTGCTTTCCTCCCCAGGGCACGACTTCCGGTGGCATATAGTACGAGTAGGGATGCAGGGTAATACCATCAAGAATATTAACAGCATTCCGGTCTTTAAGAATATCGAGCATGTGATAGGTCGCACAGCCGCCGCCAGTACAGCCGCCGATGATAAGCACATCAGGATCGACACTGCGAATGGCCTTGACGCCGGCTTCAATAACATCGACATAACGCTGCAACCACGGGCAATCCTTGCCTTTCTTGGCGTTCCACGCCCCCTCGAATCCTGGACGAAAAGAACCGGTAGGTTCATTCCATATCTCCCAGGCTTTTACTTTGCCCTTCAATTCTTTTGCCATGAAAGCGCAGTAGGCGGCATATCCTTTCTTAAATTCCTTAAAGTTCTTTTTGGGATACAACTTATTGGGGTATCCAATAATCATGATGACATTAATCCCTCTTGATACGGCATCATTGACTCCGTCCTCAATCTTCGCAGGTATTTTCATTACGCCCTTTTCTCTTTCGACAGCACCCCATCGAGCAATATCCCTGATCCACTTAAACCCGGTTTTCTCAACCAGCGGCATAACTTGTTTATCGTACGAACCCTCACCGCACTTGGTTTGTGTGCCGAAAATCGAACCGCTGATTTCCTTAGAAGTTTTCAATTTGATGACTTCTTTCGCACCAACAGTTCCGCCGTAAAGCAATGCCGCCATTAATATTACTGTCATTACTTTACTTGTTCTCATTGTACTATCCTTTCCATTTTAATGGTTTATCATTGTGATATCGTTCTAAACATTTTTATGACCAGCGGATTATCGGTTAGGATTAAGTCGATAATCAAATCATCTCCTTTAATTTTGACCGGTACATCGAAGGTTTTTCCAGTAATCAAATCCACTGCGACAAGGTTCCCGAACTCTTTCCAGCCTTTGATCTTTATAGATACAAAACGGCTGTTGAACTCGCCACTAACCGGCAAACCTGACCAGACGGCAAGCTGACGTTCATTGGGAACCCCGGGATTGGAGAAGCCGTACGCATACACGCTGTTGTCCGCTTTGATGGAATCCACAATAATGGTGCGCTTCATGCTGCGGTGCAGCGGGGATTTTTCATCGGTTATTGTCG
>QNCB01000166.1 GCA_003644335.1 Planctomycetota bacterium
GCCTTGCATCGCACCTGGTAAGCCTGGCAGTCCATGTCCCGCGAAACCCGCTGCCAAAGCATCTCGATCGGGTCGCCGGAGAGCCTGCACCGCAGCAGTCCGATCGCTACGGGGCGCAGCACGATGACAGGCCTTTGCTTTTTTTCGCGTTTGGTTATTTCCTCGACAGCTTGCCATATCCGCTCCTGGGCCTCGATGAGCGTCTCGCCGCCCGGGGGACGAACCGAGCCTGGCGACTCGATCCATTGTTTGTAAAGCCTGGGCTGGCGACGTTTTATTTCGTCCATCGTCAAGCCCTGCCACAGGCCGTAGTCTATCTCGCCCAGGGCTTCTTCTGTCTTGACCTTGACAGACAACTCCTTGGCCAGAAGCTTTGCGGTTTGCTGCTCAGCCTCGCCGAGCGACGCGTATATAACGGTAGGCTTACGTGGCACAAGCCCTTTGCCAGCCTGGGCGACCTGCTCCTGCCCCTTTTCGCTCAGGGGCGCCCCAGCGATGGAGTCCATCCGGGCTTCGGTCTCCCAGGTGGTCTCGCCGGTTTGAACTGTCAACAATTCCGTCATATTCACTAGCCTGCTATCTCTCGCATCATGTCTCGCACAGCCCCGGCGGGGTCGTCGCCAAAGATATTCGCCCCAGCTACCAGCACGTCCGCACCAGCAGAGGCGCACAGCCGGGCTGTCCGCAGGTTTATCCCGCCATCGACCTCCAGCCTCTGACCGCCGGATAGCATACCACGAATCGCCTCGATTTTGGGCAACATATCTTCCATAAATTTTTGGCCTCCAAAGCCAGGCTCGACGGTCATTATCAGCACGAAGTCCACCAGCTCGACGACAGGTTCGATGGCCTGGGCGGGAGTTTTAGGCTTGAGGGTAACCCCTGCGCCCAGACCCAGGCTGCGGATTTGCTCGATAAGCTCCCTGGCCCGGCATGTCTGCTCCGCCCCAGTCTGGCCGCACGCTTCGATGTGAAAATTCAGGCTATCAGCTCCCGCCTGGGCAAAAGGCTCGATGAAAAAGCCCGGGTCCGTTACCATCAGGTGGACATCCAGCGGCGCGTCGGTGTATTTTCGCAGGCTGGCAACCACTGGCGGGCCCATCGAAAGGTTCGGCACGAAATGCCCGTCCATAATATCCACATGCAGCATCGCGGCCCCCGCGGAGAGCACCTGGTCAATCTGCACCCCCGCCGCGGCGAAGTCCACACTCAACAGCGAAGGAGCCACGCAAGGCCCCCCAGCCAACCGCTGCCACATGTTTTTCGTATCGTTGGTCATGTCGCAAAACTCCAAGCCGACTGTTCTTTCTCGCCTGTATGTATCAGCCTCAAGAGTCCACAGATTTCACGGATTAAAAAAAATCCGTGTAATCTTCTTAAAAATCCGTGTAATCCGTGGACTACTTGCCTATTGCCTGTTGCCTACTTGCCTATTTCTGATCCAGCACTTCGATTGGTGGCATTGGCTTGCCTTCCAGGTATGTCAGGCTGGCTCCGCCGCCGGTGGATACGTGGGTCATCTTCTCTGCCAGGCCGAAGTCTTCGACCGCCGTTGCCGAGTCTCCCCCGCCGATGACGCTGATAGCTCCGCTGGCGGTAGCGTCTGCCATGGCCTGGGCTACGCCCTGGGTGCCAGCTGCGTAGGCTTCTCGCTCGAAGACGCCCATCGGGCCATTCCATATAATGGTCTTGGATTCCCGCACAATTCTGCTGAACAGCTTGACGGTTTTAGGCCCAATGTCCAGGCCCATCATCCCAGCGGGTATGCCCACGCCGTCGGTAGGCTTGGCTGCGTCAGATGCAAACTCCTCCGCGACGAGATGGTCACTCGGCAGGACGATTTTGTCCCCAGCCTCAGCTAGGAGACCCGCCATCTGCTCGAGCTGGTCTTCCTCGACCCTGCTAGAGCCGACCTCGACGCCCTTGGCTTTGAGCAGCGTGTAAGCCATGGCCCCGCCGATGATTATCTTGTCCACCTTGCCCAGCAGCATGGAGATGAGTTTGATTTTGTCGCTGACCTTGGCCCCGCCCAGGATTGCCAGGAAAGGCTTCGCTGGGTTGGCGACAGCTTCGTTGAGGTATTTTATTTCCTTCTCGACCAGGCAGCCAGCCACGGCTGGGCCTCCCTTGGCCTGGACGGCAAGCGGACAAGCCCACATGCTGGCGTGCTTGCGATGGCAGGTGCCGAACGCGTCGTTGACGTAAACCTCGCCAAGCTCCGCAAGCTCAGCTCCGAACTGCTTGACCAGCTCGATGTCGTCCTTCGTGTCTTCCCTGCTGTCGAAGCGGACGTTTTCCAGCACGAGCACCTGGCCTGGCTGAAGTGCCCCTGCCAACTCGCGGGCCTCTGGGCCTGCCACGTCAGCGGGGCCTAGTTTCACTTCCTTGCCCAGCAACTCGCCCAGCCTGGCCGCAGCCGGGGCCAGGCTGAACTCGGACTTGACCTGACCCTTAGGCCTGCCGAGATGACTCATCAGCACCAGCTTTCCGCCAGCCTCGATGACCTTATTTATACTCGGCAGAGCTGCGACGATCCGCTTGTCGTTGGTTATCTTGCCGTCTTTCAGCGGGACGTTAAAATCCACTCGCATCAGCACGCTCTTGCCAGCCAGGTCGATATCCGCAATAGTTTTCGTAGCCATTTTCTTTCCTTACGATGGTTCGGGGTTTTTTGAATTTTTCCGTGGGGTTATTCGGTTAGATACTTATCTTTGCCTGCCGCAACTTATTGACCCGCGACAAGGGCGAGCATTTTCCCAGAAACCGTCCCGCATTTCAAGTGGGTACACGCTTCGTGATTTTTCTTCCCCCCCCAGTTGGGTTTGGGTATCCTTTGGCGATGTTTGATTGGAAGACGATAACCGTTGAAGGCCTGGCTCGGCGGGGCAGGTTCGCTACGCCTCATGGGCCTTGCGAAACGCCTATGTTTATGCCCGTCGGCACGGCTGGGACGGTCAAGGGCATTACGCCGGAGCACCTCGCCCAGACCGGCTCGCAGATGATCCTGGCCAACACGTACCACCTCATGCTCAGGCCCGGCGATACGGGCGTTGCCACACTCGGCGGGCTGCACAAACTCATGGCCTGGCCCGGGCCCATACTCACCGACAGCGGCGGATACCAGGTGTTCTCACTGGCCCATATGCGAAAAATTTCCGACGACGGCGTCGAGTTTCAGTCGCATATCGACGGGTCGCGGGTAAGCCTGACACCCCAGCGGGCGGTGGAAATCCAGCGGAACCTTGGCTCGGATGTGATGATGCAGCTGGATATCTGCCCGCCAGGCCAGGCCCCGCGCGACGAGGTCGCCCGCGCGGTCGAGCTGTCGAGCGACTGGGCCAGGCGATGCAAAAACGCGTGGGACGCAGCTGGGCGCCAGACCGCGCAGGGAAATCCCCAGGCCCTGTTCGGCATTCAGCAGGGAGGAGTTTTTGGCGAGCTTCGGGCCGAGTCGGCCAAGCGGATAGTGGAACTCGACCTGCCGGGCTATGCCATCGGCGGGCTGAGCGTCGGCGAGGGCCACGACCCCATGTGCGACGTGCTGGATAACATGGACGCCCAGCTGCCCGCTGACAAGCCGAGGTATCTCATGGGCGTCGGCGAGCCGCGGGACATTCTCGCAGCTGTGGCCTGCGGCGTGGATATGTTCGACTGCGTCATGCCGACCCGCAACGGTCGAAACGCCCAGGCCTTTACCTGGTCAGGCCGACTGAAATTACGCAACGCCCGTTTCGCGGCTCAGGACGAGCCGATCTGCCCGCGGTGCAGGTGTTATGCCTGCGAGAACTTTTCCCGCGGCACGATCCGCCACCTCTTCCAAGCCGGCGAAATGCTCGGCGGCATTTTGGTCTCGATTCACAACCTGCAATTCTTCGCCGACTTCACCGCCGCCATCCGCACTGCCATCGAAGCAGGCAACTTCGCCACCTCCGCCAGCCGCTGGCTCGAAGAGATGTATCCGCAGGAAACAAAATAATTCACCGCAACCACGGCACCCGGGCCACGTTCAGCGCCCCATGGCTACCCCGCAAGCAGCCGCGGTGTCTAGACATGCCACCCAGACCAGATTGCAGACTGGAAGCCTGCACCACCAAAAACAAAAAACTTCATGCTCTTCATGGTGAACTCTACGTTCTTTCGCGGTGAACTTTTGCGTAGCTATGAATGGCTTCTAAAGTTTTTTCGTCTATTGAGACGATAAAGACACTCGAACATAGGAGATATCAGAGACGATGACCAAACGAGAATTGATCGACGAAATCATGGAGATAAATCACACCGCCGAGCCTGACTTCCTGGCGGGGTTCGAC
>QNCB01000167.1 GCA_003644335.1 Planctomycetota bacterium
CCGTAGCGAGTGGTCGCTGATATGCGCCACGCATAACATTTTAAAGCTGTGGCGTAGCGGAAAAGCCCGCTGGGCGTGAGAGAAACGAGCGTTTGGGCTGATTGGTACAATATTTTGTCTCAGCGGGCCAGACATGATTTGAAAATATGAGAGAATTGAATTTTTGACAAAAACTGTGCGAGAACGAGATTTTTGAGCCACCTCTCTTACGCGGCTGTCGAATCCAATGGTTGGATTCGATAATTATCGCGCAACAGGCTCTGGTTGCTTAAAAATAATCGTGGTTTTTTCTGGCATGGACTTTTTTTCGCGTCAATTGGTGGGTATAATCATCGCAGGTTTAGCTGATGAACTTCACGAATTAGGAGATTGAAACATGAGACGATCTATGAAGACAGGCGTGGTGGTATTGGCTGTTTTGGCTTCTGCCATGGTGGCGGGCTGCGAAGACAGCAAGGCGAAGATATCCGCCCTGACGAGCAAGAACGAAAGCCTGATGATGCAGAACAAGGATTATCAGGATCAGATAGCGGAGCTTGAAGACTACACCCGCCAGCTGAAGGAAGACTCAGCGGGCAAGGACAAACTCCTGGCTGAGCAGAGCAGGGAGATATCCGCCCTGCGGGCTGCCCCCGCCAAGACCGTCGCTGCCCCCGCCCCAGCAGGAGGCTGGGAGCGAGGCAAGTTTGGCGACAAGATTACCGTCGGGAGCGACATACTCTTCTCGCCAGGCCGGGCTACATTGCGAGCTTCGGGTCGCCGTGCCCTGGATAGAATCGCGTCCGAGTTGACAGGCCGATATGCCGAACTCCCGGTCCGTGTGTATGGCTACACCGACAGCGACCCCATCCGCAAAAGTCGAAAACTCTGGAAAGACAATCTCGACCTCTCCAGCAACCGGGCCATGGCTGTGGTGCGATACCTCATCAAACGTGGCGTACCAAAGGACAGCATCGAATCGATAGGCATGGGCGACTCGAACCCGGTGTCGAGCAACTCGTCCCGAGCGGGCAAGGCCAGGAACCGCCGAGTGGAAATCGTAGTCGTAAAAATCGGCGACTAACCCCAAGGCTACAAATTAAAAACTATTACAAAATACGCAAAAATAAATTGCACCATGAAGGACTTGAAGGACTTGAAGATTTTTTAGTTTTTTAAATGACGAAAAAACTTCATGCTCTTCATGTGCTTCATGGTGATTTTTTGCGTAGCTCTGAACAGTTCGCAGGAAATTATGATAGCCATCGTCGACTACGGTATGGGGAATCTTCGCAGCGTCCAGAAGGCGTTGCTTCGCGCCGGAGCCGATGCGCGTATCGTAACCTCGCCCCTGGCCCTGGCCAGTGCGGAGAAAATTGTCCTCCCGGGCGTGGGTGCTTTTGCTGACGCTATCGCCAAGCTCCGAGCGACCGGGCTGGACCGAGCGGTCGTCGAAGCGGTAGGCCAGGGCGTGCCGCTGCTGGGTATCTGCCTCGGGTTTCAGCTGCTGTTCGACGTGTCATACGAAGATGGCCTGCACACGGGCCTGGGCTTGCTGCCGGGCAAGGTCGTGCGGTTCGAGTTCCCCACCTCGCGGGTGGGCGAGCCTTTGAAAATACCGCACATGGGCTGGAATCAGCTAACAACCAAGCCTGGCTGTCCGCTGTTTCGCGGCATTGAAAACGGCTCGCATGTCTACTTCGTGCACAGCTACCACGCCGTGCCAATAAACCAGGACGTTATCGCAGCGACGACGGACTATGGCTACGATTTCCCAGCTGCTATCTGGTCGAACAATGTCTTCGCGACGCAATTTCACCCGGAAAAAAGCCAAGCTGTCGGCAGGCAAATGCTGGAAAACTTCGTGAACCTGTGAAAAAAGTAATCCGCCATCAGCCTGCAGTAATCAATAACAACAAAAACGACAGTTCACGGATTACACGGATTTTCTTTTTATCAAAAAAACCCGTGTAATCCGTGGACTGCTGTTTCGCCTATTCCCTATTTGCCTAACTATGGATATTTTACCTGCAATTGATTTACGAGCTGGCCTGGTCGTTCGTCTTGCCAAGGGCGACTATGATCGTCAGACGACCTATGGCGACGACCCCCCCGCGGTCGCCCGGGAGTTTGTCCAGGCCGGGGCAGGCTGGATTCATATCGTCGATCTCGATGCCGCCCGCAGCGGCGAGCTTGTCAACACCGACGTCATCGCCAAGGTGTGCAGCCTGGCCCGGGCCACGGGCGTTCGGGTTCAAAATGGCGGGGGTATTCGCGACCGCCAGCGGATCGAGATGCTGCTGGGTCTGGGCGTCAGCCGAGTTGTTATAGGTTCAGCTGCTTTGAAAAATTGGCCTTGGTTCGAACAGCTGTTAGCGGACGAGACCATCGCCAACGAAAGCATCGCACTGGGGCTGGACGCCCGGGATGGCTTGCTCGCAGCGGAGGGCTGGACGAAGCAAACCGATATAGCGGCAACCGACTTGGCTCGGCGGGTTTCCGGCTCTGGCCTGGGCGCGATAGTCTACACTGACATCGCCCGCGACGGCATGCTCACAGGCGTAAACGTGGAATCCACCGCCCAGTTAATCGCAGCTACCGACGTGCCAATAATAGCCTCCGGCGGCGTGGGCGACATCCAAGATATCCGCGACTGCCAAGCTGTAAACTGCAGTGGTGTAATACTGGGCAAAGCACTATATGAAAAAAAAGTAAATCTGACAGAAGCTATTGAAATAGGCAAGTGGGCAACGGGGAAAAGCAAATGACGAATTTCGAAATCCGAATGACGAATCAATGACTAAGGCCCAAATACCCCCAGCAATTATTTGCGGGAGTATAGGATATCGTGAGTCTCTTTGTTTAAGTCAACAACTATTTTGGAGCATGGCAAATAAGTGCTGGGGAATCCATTTTTCTTTTCTACTTACTTTTATCTTTGCGTTCTTTCGCGGTAAATTTTTCGCTTTTACTGATTGCGGATTACTTGTCTGCGGATTGGGTTGTTTATGCGGCAGGGTTCAATTATACTGGCTGCGGAAAGTTGGCTGATTTGGCAAGACTGATTCGTTTTAGTAAAGGAACCTGACAATGCCCCCGCAACCATACCTCGATATTTCCCAGTTGGACATGAACAACATACTCGTGGACAAAGATGGCATTTACGCCGTCCTGCCGCATCGCTACGAGTTCGCCCGGCTCGATGCGATAGTCCACCAAGACGAACAGGCTGGCTTGATGGCGGGGTATCACGACTTGAGGGACGACGAGTTTTGGGTTCGCGGACACATCCCCGGCAGGCCTATCTTTCCGGGCGTGATGATGGTCGAGACCGCTGCCCAACTGGTCTGCTACTATGTCATGGCCACCTCCGAAGCCCAGTCTGGCTTCCTGGGCTTTGGCGGGGTCGACGGCGTAAAGTTCCGAGGCTCGGTCTTGCCGGGCCAACGCGTTATCCTCGTGGGGAAAATGCTGGAAATCAGGCCCAGGCGATGCAGGGGCGCCGTCCAGGGGTTCGTCGACGGGCGGATGGTCTTCGAAGGCGAAATCACCGGTATGTGGTTGTAATTATAGGATATGCCATGGCTGACTGGACGAATCTGTTCGATGCGAGGTTGGCTCTGGCTGGGCCTGTCGCGGACGAACAGCTGACGCAAATCCCGGCCAAGCGGGGGGTGCTGTTGCTCTCGGGCCAGGATAATGCTCCCATCGTGATGGTTACCGCGGCTGACATGCGAAGCAGGGCGCAAAGCAGGCTGGCTTGGCCTGGCAAGGAGCTAACCAGCCCGGCGACGATAACGAAAATAACAAAAACTCCTGACCTTCGGCGGGTAACCCAGGCCATCCTCTACAAGCGCTGCGAGAGTTTTTTTGAAACCGAGTTACAATTCCTGGAAATCGCCCGCGCGATTTGGCCTGACCGATATGAAAAACTCCTGGCCTGGAAGTCGCCCTGGTTTGTCTATATAGACCTCGACGAACCCTACCCGCACCTGGCCAAGAAGCCCCACCGGTTTTTTTGCGGAAACTTATCCGCCCAGGCCTGCTCGCGTCGCTGGGCGATTGGGCCTTTCGTTAGCGGGGGCGACGCGGACAAGTTTATCGAGGCTTTGCAAGACACCTTCGACCTCTGTCGAAGCGTGAAATGCCTGCGAAACGCCCCCCATGGCCCACGATGCGCATACGCGGAAATCAACCGCTGCCTAAGCCCAGCTGACGGAACTATCTCGATGGACGATTATCGGCAGGTGCTGGCCAGGGCTTGCAAGTTCGCAGCTGGGCAGCGGGAGGGCCTGGCTCGGAAACTCCGTTCGGAGATGTCCCAAGCC
>QNCB01000168.1 GCA_003644335.1 Planctomycetota bacterium
CAGCCCCGAAGAAGGTTGTGAAAAAAGTTGTGAAG
This sequence comes from Planctomycetota bacterium, assembly GCA_003644335.1. Next base: position 36 of record QNCB01000168.1, read on the forward strand.
AAGGTTGCCAAGACCCCAGCTAAAAAGGCTGTGAAAAAAGTTGTTAAAAAAACCGCTGCCAAGAAGGTCGTTAAGAAAACTTCACCCAAGAAAGCAGCCAAGAAAACCGTAACTAAAAAGGCTGGGAAAAAGAAGAGTAAATAATTGGTAACCGTTTACGCAAAAACAAGAACCACGGATAAACACGGATGTACACAGATAATTAAAACGTAACCGTTCACGTTTTTTTTGCTTTAGCTCCTACGGAGCTGTCAAGCCATCGTGTTGTGGGATGGCTGTGAAATTTATTGAAAAAGTGTGAATGATTACGTTTGTTTTAGATTTTCAGATTTTTTCAGATTTTTTCAGATAACAAAAAAAGAACTTCATGCTCTTCATGTGCTTCATGGTGAAGTTTGCAGAAGATCGAACGTAGAGAAGGATAAATCACGATGGCGCACAAGACCGCAGCTGACAAACTGGTGTTGGGTATTCCCAAGGGTTCGTTGCAGGAGAGCACGCTGAGCCTGTTTCGCCGGGCTGGCTATGATATTCATGTGCCTTCGCGAAGCTATTTTCCCACCGTCGATGACGAGCAGATGTCCGCTATAATGTTTCGCGCCCAGGAAATGAGCCGATACATCGAGGACGGTATTGTGGACGTAGGCCTGACCGGGCACGACTGGGTTTGCGAGAATGGCTCGGACGTCGTCGAAATTTGCGAGTTGGTCTATTCCAAAGCGACCAGCCGACCCGCCCGGTGGATACTGGCTGTGCCCGAAGAGGGCGACGTTACCAAGCCTGAAGACCTCGCGGGGGGCATCGTAGCGACGGAGCTGTTGAACGTTACCCGCAAGTATTTCGCGGATAAGGGCATCGATGTCAAGGTCGAGTTCAGCTGGGGCGCGACGGAAGTCAAAGCTCGCCTGTTGGATGGCATCGTGGACGTTACGGAGACCGGCAGCAGCCTGCGGGCTAACAAGCTGCGGGTTATCGACACGCTGCTGACCTCCACGCCCAGGCTCATTGCCAACAAGGACGCGATGAAGATCGACTGGAAGCGGCAGAAGATCGAGAACATCGCCCTGCTGCTCACCGGCGCGTTGCAAGCCCAGAAAAAAGTCGGGCTAAAACTCAACGCCCCGGCTGGGTCACTGGAAGAAATAGTTGCCATCCTCCCCGCGGAGCAAAGTCCCACCATCTCCCGCCTGGCCGATGAGAACTGGGTCGCTATCGAAGTTATCGTCGAGGAAACCGTCGAACGCGAACTTGTGCCGCAGCTAAAGCGGGCAGGGGCTACCGGACTGATAACCTATCCGCTGAACAAGGTGATACATTGACGCGAAAATCAAACCAGGCCATCTGTGCTACGCTCGCGATACTTACCCTGACGGGGATGCAGTGGGGGTGTAGCAACGCCAAGCCTGAGGCACAAAATCAGCCTGGCCCCACACAGACTAAAAACCCCCGCCCCGCTCCCGCTCTGCTGCCACCCCTGCCAGCCAAGGCGTTGATAAAACTAGCCGAGCTGAAACCCGCTCCGCCCGGGCCTACGAACAAAGCATATGCCGGGGCGAAACTCTCCGCTCGGACCCGCAAAGCTATGCAACAAGCCAAGCCCCTGCTGAACGACCAGGCCCAGGCCAAGCCTGCCGACGCAGCTGCTGCCCTGGCCTTGCTGCGGCTGGGGAAGTTGCTGGAGAAGCAGGGCTACTGGGACGCTTCACTGGAGTGTTTCACCAGGCTGGGTGAGTGGATTCGTCTTAACAGCGACGCAGCCCAGGCCGACGGGACGCTACGAAAATTGTTGCTCAACCCAGAGACGCTGATGGCCTGGCGAGGCAAGCTTTTAGCGGCGCTGCGACGCAACGACCTGGCTATCGACACGCTGCAACGAGCCTATCGTCGGAATCGGTCGGACTCTGCTACCGCCCAGTTGTTGCTCCGCGCGATGGTTTCCGCTGGGCGATTCAGCCAGGCCCAGGAGTTGCTCCTTGAGTTGGCAGGCCAGGCGGACTACGGCACGATCGTGCCGGTCTTGGCGCGTCGGCTTTGCGTTCGCTCTGGCGACCAGGCCATGCCGGGTCGAATTGCCCGGGCTTTCCGGGCGAAGAACCCCGTCTCGTCGGAGTTGGCCCATAGCCTGGCTGTCGCTGCGCTGGAAATGAAAGCAACTGACCAGGCTGAGGATATTTTGCAAGACCTGCTCCGCGAGATGCCGAGCGACGTCAGAGCCGGAGCGATGCTCGCGGGGATATCCGTCAAAGCTGGCGAATATAATCGGGCGCTGCGGCAATTGGCTAGGCTTGTCGTGCAAAATTCGCAAGCTATCGAGGCTGCCCGCGCGGGCGTGGGGGTGGTAGTATCGGCCAGGCCAAAACTCCCCACCGACCTGTTGGAGACTTTTGTCCAGGCTGCGGAAAACACCGCTGCGCCAGACAAATATGCCATACATTATATAGCTGCCAACCTGGCTGAGGGACTTGACAAACAGGACGTCGCCGCCCAGCAGTACGCCCAGGCTATCGCAGCGAAGAAAGATTTCTACCCTGCCTATGAAGCTCAGCTTTCGCTGCGACTTCGTGCTAAAAATCAGGTTGGGGTGGACGAAGTTCTCCAGGCTGTCAAAGCGATGCCGGGGCAGGGATACTACTATTATTATCTGCTGGGCAAGGTCGCTTTGGAGCAAGGGCGCACGGGCGATGCTATCAAAGCCCTGCAAACTGCCTACGCGAAAAACCCCGCGCATCTCCCGACAACCCTGGCCTTGGCTCGGGCGTATGAGCGAGCTTCAGCTGGGCAGATTTACTCCAAGCAGGGACGCGAAAATATCGCACACAGCCAGGCTATGTATCGCAAGGCCATCGAACTTGGACCTAAGCGTGTAGCGACGTATCGCCAGGCTTTCGCTCAGCGAATTCGCCTGGGCGACCTGGCTGGGGCTCGGGACATTGCCAAACAACTAATCCGCCAGTTGCCCAAAAGTCCCGATGGTATCCTTCTTTCCGCGGAGGTGTACGTCCTCGAGAAGAAGTACGACAAAGCCCGGTTTTTGCTGGGGCAGCTGGCTCGGCAGTTCCCCGGGCGGGTCGACATTCCGCTACTTGCGATCCGGGCTGAGCTTGGGCAGTTCCCCGGCGTGTTGCCCAGGGCTGTATATTATCAGTCACTGGCCAGGCTTAGGACGCTGCTGAAAAAGTATCCGAACAACATACAAATTCGCAGGCTATTGGCGGGTCTTTATACCAGGCCCGTGCCGGGCGACCTGGACAAGGCAGCAGCCATTTGGCAAGGGCTGTGTGAGCAGTTTCCCGCTGAGCGGACTTACTGCCGAGCCTACGCGTTGGTGCTGATGCGGGCCAGGCGGTTCGCTCAAAGCCAGGCTGTTCTGGAAGGCCTCCTGAAGCGGGAACCCGCTGACGGAAATCTTAGGCGGATGTTAGCCGACGTGTTGGTGCAGCGGGGCCAGACTCCCCAGGCTATCGTATTGGCTCAGGGTTGGTGGGCAGAGGCGCAGAAGCAAGCCAAGCCGGGCCAGGCTGGTCAATTTGAATGGCTTGGGCTGTTGTTGGACTTGTACGAGAAGGCGGAGCAGTACGACCAGGCTATCGCTTTGTTGGACAGTTTGCTCGGCGGCGAGTCGGGACTTTCGGCTGAGACGCTTTTGGGGCGGAAGGTGGGGTTGCTTGTTGCTGCCGACAGGTACGACCAGGCCATCGCGATGGCTTTGGACGAAGATAGCGAGTTTCCCGCCCAGAAATTGGCGCATGACCTGATGGAAAAAAAACTCTACGCCAAGACAGCTTCCATGCTGGACAAACGCATCGCGACGGTGCAGAGCAAACTTTCAAAAATCAAACCCGCCACTGTCCCAGCCAGGCCTGCGACAAAACCCGCTACCCCCGCCACAAAACCAGCCCAGCCCAGCCCAGGGCGGGCGAAATACGAGTTGGAACTATCGACCCTTCGTCGAATCAGGATGATGGCCCGGGTGCAGGCTGCCCCGGCTGACCTGGCCCCAGCTGCCCGTTGGCTTGACGAACAGCTGGAGAAACATCCCGGCGCCAAGGAGCCTCGCGAGTTGCTCCTGGCTGTGCTTATTCAGGCTGACCAGAGCGAGCGAGCGTTGAAAATGCTCGACGAATGGATTGCGGAACTTGGCCAGGCCAAGCCTCGCCCGCTCGGTGCAGCCAAGACATTGTCCTGGGCGAAACAGGCTAGCTGTTCGCTGTTGGTCTCGCTCGGTCGATATGCCGACGCCCTGGCCCGTTGCAAAAAGTACA
>QNCB01000169.1 GCA_003644335.1 Planctomycetota bacterium
AGCGGTCGGCTTCCTATAAGGACAGCTGCGACGACGCACAGGAACATCTCCACGCTATTGATGATAGCTGGCGTGATATCGAAATTTTCACTTATCGCTGCAATCATATTTTCGCGAGTCCATTGAGCCAATTGTAAAAATGCAGCCTAGCCGCCCTCGGCTGGGAAGGTCGTGTGAAAAATACCGGAAATTTAGCAAGTTCAACACAACCGAGGGCGGCTGTGCCACATTTCCGCATAGTTTTGCAATTGGCTCCATTTACTGCCTGCCCGATTATAGACAAATTCGCTCGCGACTGTTACCAAAAACAAGAGTTTTTCCTTGACGCACATATCGTTTTGTGTTAGAATGCCGCGTAATCGATAGTTTTTGTTAGTGAGCCAAGGTTTTATATGGAGGTAGGGACATGTTTTATAGAAGTATATCGCGATCGGCCTGTCTGTTTTTCCTGACGGTGATGTTAATAGCCAGCTCTCCCGCATTGGCGATTATAAATCACGCTTCCAGCGGTGAGCCGACCGACACCCCAAACGACGCTGTCGTGGGCCGGTACGGTACCAACGCCTCGCTGGTGGTTATCTCCCCGAGATATGCTATAACCACAAGGCACCAGGGCAGTGGCCAAAATGTAGTCATCGGCGGCACCACCTATTACACAACCGAAACGAACCACGCCTCAGCTGATATCCGCATACTCAGGCTCTATACCGATTCATCCAAGAGCACCGACGCAGCTTTGACCAGTTACGTCGGCCTTTTCAACACCACAGACGAAACCGCCGCGGGCAACAACGATATCGTACTCGGCGGGCATGGCAGAACCAGAGGGAACGACCTGACCTCCGGCGGCCAGGTCTATGGATATGGTTGGGCGACAGACCATAACAACAATACCTACGGAATGCACTGGGCGACAAATCTGCTGGAGAGTACGGGCACAGCTGGCGCATCCGATATTATCGAAGGCGATTTCGACGGCCTGGGCGAAGGTGGCGCGACGAGCTACGAGGGCATATTGGCTGAGTATGACTCGGGCGGTGGAATGTTCCACGAAGTCAACGGCGATTGGTATGTCATGGCTTTGAATCGCGGGGTGGAAAACCACGGCGGGCAGGCATGGTTCCGCAACAGCAGCGACCCGAGCGTCCTGGACCCGGACGCTTTCGATGGCGTGCGAATAAGTTCTTACGCAAGCTGGATACAGAGCAATACGCTGGACACTATCACGACCATCCCCGAGCCTGCGACGATGTTGCTTTTGGTCTCCGGCGGAGTTGCGATATTGATCCGTCGGCGTAGAGCATAACCTGCTGGCATATCGCGGGCAGGCTGATACAATGTGTCCATGACCAGAACTCACCCCGAACCCTGCCCGTCATGTGGCACAGTGAAAACACACACAGCCGAGGGCGGCTATGCTACACTCTTATGGCTTGTGGTTTTCCTAGCTTGCTTTGGGCTGTACCTCGCTACGGCCAATCGCGGCTTTTGCTGGCAGGACAGTGGCTGGAATCAGCTTCGCGCACTGGATGGCGACTACTCTCAATCCGTACCGTTGGCCCGGGCACATGTGCTGTACATCGCGGGAGGCCATCTGCTGGCGAAAATCTCGCCAGGCTACATGCCCTTCGCGTTCAACGCTCTCAGCTCACTCTGGATGGCTATCGCCCTGGCTAACCTGGCTGTCATCGGCGCGACGCTCACGGGCAGGCGGTGGATAGGCCTAGCGGTCGCGGCCACGCTTGCCCTGACACACACGACGATGTGGCTTTCCTCGATAAACGAAAGCTACGCCTGGGTATTGGCCGGGTTCACCGCGGAGATCTACCTGCTGATACGCCTGCTGCGCGGGCCGAGCTGGGGGACGCTTGCAGCCTTGTCGCTGATTAGTGGACTGGGCTTGTGCGTGCATAATTTCGCGCTGCTGCCTCTGCCTGTGTATGCAATCGTGGCTTGCTGGCTTGTAGCGAAACGGAAAATCCCGGCCTGGTCCCTGGCCGTCGCGGCTGGGGCGTATCTGGTAGGCTCGGGAGTATTCCTCGGCATGATTGTCGCCTCTGCCATCCGCAACGGCTCGGTAGCCTGGGCCTTGCGAGACGCCCTGACGGGCCAATATGCATCGAGCGTGTTGAACATGGCCGGTGCGGGACGATACCTCAAAGCAAACCTTGCCATCTCAGCTTTGAACTTCATAAACCTCCTGGCTCCCCTTGCAATCGTCGGGCTGATAAAGCTCCGCGCCAGGCTCGGTGGGCCGTTGGCTGTGGCGCTGACGGCAATTAGCGCGATACAGTTCATTTTTTTCGTGCGATATCCCGTACCGGACCAGTTCATGTTCATCCTGCCGTCGTTGGCCTGCCTGGCGGTGTTGGCTTGTGTCGGGCTGGACGTGTTGGCTGGGCTGGTCAGGCCAAGATGGCGGGCGGTTTTGGCTTGTGCCATGCTGGCCTCGGCTCTGGTTCAGCCCGTGGTTTATGTCGCAGCCAGTGATTTCGCTCAACGGAACGGGCCTATTCGCAAGCGACAGTTGCCCTTCCGCAACGAAGCGAACTATTGGCTGACCCCGTGGAAACATGACAAAAACTCGGCTGAAAAATTCGCAAGGTTGGCTCTGCAAGCGGCTGCCCCCCACGGCGTAATCCTCGCGGACAACACATCGATTTACCCTCTGCTCCTGGCCCAGCGATTGGCTAAGGACAACAAGTTCGCCGAGGTCAGTATTTACCGAGGCCCGGATTTCCTAAGCAAAGCCCGCCAGGAATGGCCAGGCTGTAACGCCATTGTCGCATGTCAAGCCAAGCTGGCAGGCAGGGAGTTTTTCGTCGTTCACAATCAGCCCGGCGCCCTGCCGCCAGAGCTACGCGAGAAACTCAACCTAACCAAAACTCCCAACAGCTCGCTCTACCGCGCAGCCTGGCGATGAGTGTGCGATTTTTTATAAAAACCCTTGACCAGTCTGGCTTTTGGTGGTATATTGCCCCGCTCGAAAGCGGTCGGCAGGTGCCTGTGTGGGTGTCTGCGGAAATTGGCTGCTGGAAGAATGTGAGAGATTTGCCGGGTCTGGCTTTTGACGTCAGGGCTGGGAATCTCGAATAAATGACGTTGGGATTCGCCAGCCTGCCCTAAGACTGGCCCGTCGAAGCCCAGCTGATAGGAGCAACAAATGTCTGCACAAGTTATCAAAGAGCTAATCGACACCGGTATTCACTTTGGTCATCGCGGCAGTCGCTGGAACCCGAAAATGAAGCCGTATATTTACGGCAAGCGTGGCGGGCTTCACATCATCGATGTCAAAGAGACCCTCCGCGGGCTTCTCCTGGCCAAGAAGTTTATCATCCAGACTGTCGCCAAGGGCCAGGACGTGCTGTTCGTCGGCACGAAGCGACAGGCTCGCAAGTCTGTGCAAGACCACGCTGAGCGTACCGCGATGCACTGCGTTACCGACCGTTGGCTTGGCGGAATGCTGACGAATTTTCGCGAAATCCGCAAACGCATAGGCCGACTTGAAGAGCTGGAGCAGATGGAAGCAGATGGCCTGCTCGACGCCTACTCGAAAAAGGACGGCTCCAGGCTGCGTCGGGAAATGCGGAAAATCCAACGCAACCTCGGAGGCATTCGCAAAATGACAAAGTTCCCCGGCGTGATGGTCGCCATTGACGCCTGCCGGGAGACTATCGCTATCCGCGAGGCCCGCAAGGCTGGTGTGCCGGTTATCTGCCTGGTAGATACAGACGCCGACCCGGACACCGTGGACATTCCCATCCCCGGCAACGACGACGCTATGCGGGCTATTGAGGTTATCGTTCGGGAATTGGCGGACGCAGCCGAGGCTGGGATGCGAACCCGCACCGAAGGCAATGACGAGCAGAGCGAGAAACCCCGACGACGCAGTAAGCGGGAAACCACCGCCAGGGCACAAGACGAACCCGCCCAGGAACCCCCCGCAGAGGCGGTAGCGGAAACTCCCGCAGAGTAAGGCTACCTCGCCAAAGCGATATCAAACAATCAGCTTCGCGTCGAGGTCGGCGCGGTGCTATACCGAATTGGATTTCAATCACTGGAGACACGACAATGGCTATCACCGCAGCAATGGTAAAAGAACTACGCGAGGCCACCGGCCTGGGCATGATGGACTGCAAAAAAGCACTGGACGAGACCGACGGCGACATCGCCGCAGCTCAGGATATGCTCCGCGCCAAGGGCCTGACCACCGCGGAAAAAAAGGCAGGCCGGGCTACCAAAGAAGGCCGGGTCGGCATTAAGTTGGCAGACGACAAAACCTCCGCCGCTATC
>QNCB01000170.1 GCA_003644335.1 Planctomycetota bacterium
GGGCGAAGCTCTTTCGCAAATTTCCCTGGCCCCTGCCCGGGGCGAGTCGCTCGTGGATGTGCTGGATGTACTCGACGGGCGAGCTATGCGGTGGGAGCATGTTTTCCTGCTGGGCCTAAGCGAGGGCCAATTTCCGCGGCACTTCAGCGAGACCTCGTTGTTGAATGAAGCTGACCGACAGGCCTGGGCGGGCCAGGGCCTGGAACTGTATTGTCGCGACGACCTGACCGCGCGGGAGATGCTGCTGTTTTACCTGGGTATCTCCCGGGCCAACCAAACGCTGACGCTGAGCTATCTCCACTGCGACGCTGCAGGCAAGGCCTCCGCCGCCGGCGGGTTCCTCGCGGGAGTAATCGACTCACTTGGCGGCGAGGAAACGCTGCTGGACAAGGGCTGTCTGCGGAAAATTCCAACCGGGCTGTTCGTTTTGGACGACGATGAAATAGCCACCCGCGGCGAGGCTGAGACCTTGGCCATGGCAGAGCTGTTCGGCCTGGGTAGCAAGTCGACTGGGCGGGGCATGGGACAGCTTGCCCAGGAAGACTCGCCGGGTGCGTTGCGGCGCATCGCGCGTGGGCTTTGGATTGCTCACAGGCGTTGGCTGCGCGGGGAGAGCGACGAGTTCGACGGGCGGATTTCCGACCGGGTTTTGCTGGGGCAACTAGCTCGGCGGTTCCCGGGCCAGACCGTTTTTTCCGCTACGCGTCTAAGTGCGTATGGACAATGTCCCTGGCGGTTTTTCGCAAAACACCTGTTGCAAATCGAGCCGCTCGTCGACCCGCAACGAAAGCTCGAAGCGGTTTCGCGAGGCCTGCTCTGCCATGCTGTATTGTGCGAAACCCTCACGGAATTATCCCAGCGACATGGCTTGCCCCTGCGACTAGGCGACTTGCCTGAGGATGAACTTTTGCAGACGCTCGAGCGGGTTTTCGATGCCCAGGCTGAGGTGGCTGGGGCTGGGGCAGCTTGGCCTGTGTTGTGGGAAATTCAGCGGCAAAACATGAAGCGCGACCTGCGAAACTATCTGCTCGCCCAGCGAAACGACGATCCCCTAGCCAGTGAATGTCTGCATTTCGAGTTGGCGTTTGGTCAGGGCAGCCGGGCCGGTGGCGAAGACCAGGCCGACCGGGCCAGTGTGCCAGAACCTGTGATTGTCTCCCTGCCTCCGGGCGACCAGAGCGATGCCGAGCCGATGCGGATTCGTTTGCGTGGCAGAATTGACCGGGTCGACCGGGTACAGACTGAGCATGGCGATGGGCTGATGGTGGTGGACTACAAGACGGGTCGGCTGCCAAAATACGCGGAAAATACCACGGGCCAAAATACGCAGATGCCTCTGTATATTGAAGCCATCAGACAGTTGCTTGGTGAGGACGCCCTCGGTGGAGCCTTCCATGGCCTGGGCAGCGAGGGCAATATAAACCTGTTCGCTGGGGTTAAGTTGCGGGCTGGGCAGGTCAAAGAAGCTAAGGGTTTTCCGGAAACGCAAGCCAAAGCGCTTCAGACAATAGGCGGATTCATAGCGGGCATGGCAGCAGGCGATTTTACGCCGAAATATTCTAAGGCCAGTTGCAGCAAATGTCCGTACCGCCAAGCCTGTGCAATATCCCCGGCCAGGGCGGAAGTAAAAGTAATCAGTAGTCAGTAAAAACAAAAATAACAAAAACAACAAACTACGAAAGACGCGAAAGAACGCGAAAACGGGTTTTTTTGAAAAAACAACATCAGTGTTTATCGGTGTTCATTCGTGGTTCGCCGTTTTTGCTGTTTGTTTCGATATCAGGATTTCGGATTTGTTTTAAATTATGGCTGAGCGACTAAAACTTACGCCCGCGCAACAGGCAGCGGGTATTGACCGGGCGGGCGAGAGCCTGGCTTTGCGTAGCGGAGCTGGGTGCGGCAAGACTTTTGTCCTGGCTCGGCGGTTTACCGAGCTGCTGCTGATGGGCGGGGCGAAAAATCTCGACGAGGCGTTGTCGAGGTTCGTAGCTCTGACCTTCACGGACAAAGCTGCTCTGGAGATGTCTCAGCGAGTCCGGGCGATGATGCGGGACTTCGCAGCCAGGGCGACGGGCCAGGACAAACGACGCTTGCAGGGATGGATAGAAAGGCTGGGCGAAGCCCGCATCTCGACCATCCACAGTTTCTGCGCGTCGCTGCTTAGAGGCCTGGCTATCGAGGCTGGGCTGGACCCGGCCTTTGCGGTTTGCGGCGATACTTTCGTTACGGACAAGTTGCTGGCTGAGGCTGCGGAATTGGCGGTGCTCTGGGCGGTGGAAGCTGGCGACGAAGCTGTCGCTGCCCTGCTGGGCGCGATGAGCCTGGAGAGTTTTTCGCGCGAGGTGCGAGACCTGACCAGCCTGCGAGACGCGGTGAATTTCGACGACTATGACGACCCGCAAATAACCATCGAGCGATGGGCCAAGGCGATGGAGCGACTCCGCGGCCTGGCCCAGCAACGGCTGGGCGGCGACGCCCAGTTGCGCGAAAAACTCACCGAGCTGGAGAGCTTTATCTGCACGAACGACGGCGACAAACTGCTGCCTATCCGAGATGATGTTCTGGATATCGCCCGGCAGATAATCTCTCAACCCCTGGCGGACTCAGCTGAGCTGTTCGACGAGCTTGCCAAGCAAAAGCCTGGTACAAAGGGTTCGGGCAAGAGCTGGGGTGATAAGGATACAGCCAAGGCTGTGCGACATTGCATCAAAGACCTGTGCGGCGCATTGGGCGAATATGCCGTTTTCGCAGGCTTGTTGAACGAGCACGACCAGACAGCAGCCCGGACCCTGGCGACGCTTTGCAGGCTCGCTGGGCAGACCAATGAGCGATACGCCGCGGAGAAAAAATCGCGGGGCATCGTGGACTTCACCGACCTGATGACTTGCGCGCGGGATGTGCTGGCGGAGAACCCCGCGCTGCGAGCCAGGCTGGGCGAGGGGATAGACCAGTTGCTTATCGATGAGGCTCAGGACACCGACCCGACCCAGCTGAGCATGTTGCTTGGGCTGCTCGACAGCCGCAGCGGGGGCGGACTGACTGATGGCCAATCGGGCGGCAAGTTGTTTCTCGTCGGCGACGCCAAGCAGAGCATTTACCGATTCCGCGGCGCGAGGCTTGAGGTTTTTCAGCAACTCTGCGACCGGCTTGGCCCGGGGCGGCAGATAGACCTCGACATTTCGTTCCGCACACTTGGCCCGGGCTTGGCGTTTGTGAATTATGTCTTTAGCCAACTTCTTGGCGATGATTATTCGCCTGTGCGTTCCAGTCGCACCGAGCTGCCAGCGGGTTCCAGCGTGGAGATTCTCCTGGCCAACGGCCCGGAAGATAGGCCTGTCGAATCCGCCCAGGCAGCTGACATCGCTCAGGCGGAGATGACAGCCCAGCGGATTTCGCAGATGGTCTCCCGTAGCGAGAAGCGGGTATGGGACGCCGAGACGGAGCAGTTTCGTCCGGTGCGATATGGCGACATCGCGATACTTTTCGCGCGGATGACCAACAGCCTGGTCTACGAACGCGAACTGCAGAAGCGGGACATCCCGTATTATGTAGTCTCCGGCACGGGTTTTTTTCGGCAGCAGGAAATCTTTGATTGCCTGAACGCCCTGCGAGTGATAGACAACCCGCGCGACGACCTGGCCTTGGTCGGCTTGCTGAGAAGCGCGATGTTCGGCCTGGATGACAACGCCCTGTTGCATATCGCATCGCACGTCCCCAAGCCATGGTTGCCTAATATGGACGAAGCCCGGCTGGGCGAATTGGCTAGGCTGATGAAGCCAGGCCAGGCCGAGGCGTTGCAATTGGCGCGGGATATGCTCCAAAAACTCTCAGCGGAAAAGGACGCGCTGGGCTGCGACAAGTTGCTGGAGCGGGTGTTGGCGGAGACCAGTTACGAAGCGGTGCTGCTGAGTCAATATCATGGCAGGCGGATGGTGGGCAACGTTCGGTTGCTGCTGAGCCAGGCCCGGCAGTCGGCAGGACAGATGTCACTGGCGGAGTTTGTTGAGCAGATGGACGAGCAGATTTTGAACGAATCTCGTTATGAGCAGGCTCCCGCAGCTGGTGAGGGCGACGACGCGGTTCAGTTGATAACCATACACAAAGCCAAGGGGCTGGAGTATCCCGTCGCGTTCGTACCGGATTTGAATGCGGGGCAACAGCCCATAAAGGCTGCTACGCTGCATCGGCTTGACATGGGACTGGTTACGAAAATCAGGCCTGGCAGCCTGGCTGATGACGACGAGAGTAACGATGATGAC
>QNCB01000171.1 GCA_003644335.1 Planctomycetota bacterium
CTCTCCGCTCGGCTCAGGCCACGGGTCAGCAGCTCTTTGAGGTCTTTCTGCTGGGCACAGAGTATCGGGTCCTCGCTGCTGCAGTCTTCCAAAATGTCCAGCTCGCAGATGTCCCTCGAGTCGCTCTCGAACCATTTGCGGGAGAGCGACACGAAACTCGTCGCGTGGGCGTCGCGCTGGAGTTTGCGGAAATCTTTGATCGTGAGTTTCATGCGGCCTGCGAGTTCCTTCTCGTTTGGCTTGCGGCCCAGTTGGGCTTCGAGCGCGCCAGTGGCTGCGTTGAGCTTACTGGCTCGGCGGCGAACCAGCCTGGGCACCCAGTCCAACGCGCGCAGCTCGTCCAGAATCGCGCCGCGAATTCGTTGGGCGCAATACGTCTCGAACTTCACGCCTCGGCTGGTGTCGAAAGCCTTTACCGCGTCGAGCAGGCCGAACACGCCGGAGGATATCAGGTCATCGACCTCGACCTCGCCGGGCAGCTTGTTGTGCAGCCGCTCGGCTGTGTATTTCACGATAGGCAGATAATGTTCGAGCAGACAGTTGCGAGTAGCCTCGTCGCCGTCTTTCTTAAACTTCGTCCACCAGGCCTGCACCTGCTCGATTGTCGCTCTTCCCTGATCGTTCATCTTTGTCTCCTTCCGCGGCACAGCCAGGCTGACTCATCCATGACCCAGCCTATTCAAACTCAACAGCTCGACCGCCAGCCTCGGGCCAACTTACCTGAGGCTACACGGACAGCCCATTGCACATATCACCTATTTTATTGTCAGCATCTGCCGAGATTTCTTTAGGACTTTTCCTCGTCCATTTTTTGCGTGTCTCGGCGGACGAAAAATTTGCGTATAAACTCCAGGCTCTTGTGCCTGTCTCGCAAGTCCGCAATCGTGTCAAGCCGACCGAATACGTCCTCGCCATAGAGCCTATGCCCGCCACGCGTCCAGTCGCTCTCGCGTATCAGGCCCATAAGTGTATAGTTGTGAATGGTTTGTCGGCTGACGCCAGAATAGTCCACAACCTCGCCAACTCGGTAAAGCTTGGGCGGGATGCCCCGGCGAAGACGGCGGCTGGGCGGCGAGGGTGTTGCGGGCGGTGCGGACGTTGAGCTGCCCCCTGCTGGGCTGATAGGACGATGTTGCGATGGCCCACCGGGTGCAATCCGAGCCGAGGATTCGCCCATGTCTGGGTTGCGAGTCTCCCGGATTGATTGATTGTTCCGCATCTTGTTACCTTCTCAAACTGACCGATTTTCAGCAATCCAACCGCGGGGTTGTTGACTGGTTGATTAGTTAACTGGTTAACTGGCAAAAGATTACAAAACAAATACGCCAAAGCTCTCTGTCCAGATAAGACCTGGAAAACAAGGGTTTTCGACGCTGTAAAGCTTTGTGTAATTCTTTACTAATCACCTGGTTAACCAACCAACTAGCTACTCAAACCGGTCGGTTTGAATTACCTTATTAAAGGATTAGAAGCCTGTTCAGTGTTAAGGGCTTGCTTATTCCGCGTTAGAGGCCCGTTTATTCAGTATTTAAGGCCCGTTCGTTTAGCCTGCTGCCAATCTCACGCCCAGCCTTGCACCCAATCTCATGCCCAGCCTTACGCCTAATCTCTCGCTCAGCCACACGCCCAATCTCTCGCCGAAAGCCCTTCCCTTATTCTATTTTTACGTTTTGTAAATGGTAAAATGCCATAGTCGAGGTGGTACGTCAAGAGAAATCCGAATTTTTTTTATTTTTTTTTCAGATTTTTTTTCCTTTCTCTTTGTCCTCTCTTCTCGCTTTTTCTTCCGTGTCATTCCCGCGAAGCTTGTCCTCGACCCGATTGGGGAGCGGGAATCCAGTTTTTTTTCTTTGTCTTTTTTTCACCTGAATATTAGATATTCCTTGTTGGATATTGGTTATTCAATGGTCATTGGATATTTGGTCATTGAGCATTTTTTCCATTCGTCATTTTCTATTTGTCTACTGTATGGCGCTATAGAGCATTGCAAAATGTCAGCCCGGGCCTTACCATGCCTTGTTCAAATGACGAACATACTTGGAATATCGGCGTATTATCACGACTCGGCAGCGGCTTTGATCGTCGATGGCGAGATCGTCGCAGCTGCGCAGGAAGAGCGGTTCAGCAGAAAAAAGCACGACTCGCGATTTCCGACCCATGCGATAGACTACTGTCTGGCCGAGGCTGGGCTGTCGGCGGGCGACTTGGACCATGTCGCGTTTTACGACAAACCACTGCTGAAGTTCGAGCGGCTGTTGGAAACATACCTGGCCTACGCCCCGGCTGGGTTCAAATCTTTCGCGAAGGTTCTGCCCTTGTGGGTTCGCCAGAAGCTCCACCTGCAGCGCGAAATGGACAAGGGTTTCCGGCACAAATACAAGGGCCGATATGTTTTCCTGGAGCATCACGAGTCGCACGCAGCCAGCGCGTTTTTCCCCTCGCCGTTCGACGAAGCTGCGATCCTCACCATGGACGGCACGGGCGAATGGAGCACCGCCAGCTACGGCGTGGGGCGGAGCAATAAAATCGAACTGACCCACGAGCTGAGGTTCCCCCACTCGCTCGGGCTGCTGTACTCAGCCTTTACATATTACGCTGGTTTTCGGGTCAACAGCGGCGAGTACAAACTTATGGGCCTGGCTCCGTACGGCCAGCCCGTGTACAAAAATCTCATCCTCGACAAACTAATCGACCTCAAACCCGACGGCTCGTTCCGCATGGACATGAGCTACTTCAACTATTGTCAGGGCCTGACCATGACGGGCCCAAAGTTCGACAAACTCTTCGGCGGCCCGCCGCGGGCTGGCGAGTCGAAAATTACCCAACGCGAGATGGACCTCGCCGCGAGCGTCCAGGCGGTAACGGAAGAAATCGTACTGCGGTGCGTCAGGCACATCGCAGCTGAGACGAAAATGAAGAACCTCGTTTTGGCTGGCGGCGTCGCGCTCAACTGTGTAGCCAACGGCAAGGCCCTGCGTGACGGCGCGTTCGAAAACATCTGGATTCAGCCCGCAGCGGGCGATGCCGGCGGAGCTTTGGGCGCAGCGATGTTCGTGTGGCACCAGCTGTTGGGGAACGGGCGAAAACGAGACAATATAAACGATGTGCAAAAAGGCTCGCTGCTGGGGCCTGGGTTTTCCAACGACGAAATCCGCGATTTTCTCGATGGCCAGGGCGCGACGTACGACTTTTTCGATCGCGACGAACAGCTGTTGAAAGAGGTCGCTGGCGCGTTGGCTTGTGAAAAAGTCGTAGGCCATTTTGCGGGGCGTATGGAGTTCGGGCCACGTGCGCTGGGCAATAGAAGCATACTCGGCGACCCCCGCAGCGAGAAAATGCAGTCGGTGATGAATCTCAAAATAAAGTTTCGCGAATCGTTCAGGCCTTTCGCGCCGAGTGTTTTGCGAGAGCATGTGCACGAATGGTTCGACATGAAGCCTGGTCAGGACAGCGGGTATATGCTGCTGGTGGCGCCGGTGAAAGAAGAGCATCGCAAAGTCCAGGCTGAAAACACGCGAGACCTCGAGGGCATAGATCGGCTTTTGAAAATTATCCGCTCCGACGTCCCAGCCATTACGCACGTGGATTATTCAGCCCGCGTGCAGACGGTGGACCAGGCTCGGCATGGCAGGTATTACGACATTATCAAAAAATTCCACGAGAAGACAGGCTGTCCCGTCGTGATAAACACGAGCTTCAATATCCGCGGCGAGCCTATCGTCTGCACGCCGGAAAATGCCTACCGCTGTTTCCTGGCTACGAATATGGACGTGCTGGTAATGGAAAATTTCGTCCTCCACAAAACCCGCCAACCCCGGGCTAAGCAACACGAAATAGATGAGTATATCGCGAATTTTGAACTGGATTAAAGTAGTCAGTTATCAGTTATCAGTTATCAGTAAAAGCAAAAACAACAGAACACGAATGACACGAATTTTTGTTTTTCTTTTTTGTCATTCCCCAGCACTTATTTGCAGTTTGTTAAAATTATAGACCTAAGCCAGGAGACTTGCGGTGTCTTGAAGTTTTGCAAATAAGTGCTGGGGAATCCATGTTTTCTGTTTTTTCTTTTCAAAAAAAACGTTTTCGCGTTCTTTCGCGTCTTTCGTAGTTGCTGTTTTTGCTTTTACTGATTACTGACAACTTTTTTATCTTTGCGTTCTTTCGCGGTAAATTTTTTTTGTTTTTCAATTAGTGTTCATTAGTGTCCATTAGTGGTTCTTTTTTTTTTGTTCGTATCGCGGAGATTAAACTA
>QNCB01000172.1 GCA_003644335.1 Planctomycetota bacterium
TTTCTGTTTTTGCTTCTTTTGCTGTTACTGATTACTGGCTGGGTGGCATGGCTACACTGCTATGTAGCGTTCGAGAAGAGACCTGTAAAGGGCGACGTTATCAGCTGACGGCTCGACGGTTCGGCGAGGGCTTGCGGAGCTGTTGGTGAGTTCGAGTATGCTTTTGCCTGGCTCGGCCAATCCGCGGGCGACTATCGCAGCTCCGATGGCGCTGACAGCTGGGGCCTGGACGCAGACCACCGGCAGGGCGGATACGTCGGCGATAATCTGCGGAGTAACGCTGCTGCCTGCGGCATGGCCCGCCATTATCAGCCTTTTTACGCCAAGCCCAGCCTTGGCCAAAATTTTCAGGTGTCGCGTAAGTTCACACGCAAGCCCTTCGACGACGGCGCGAACTATATGGGCCTGTGTGTGCGACAATCGCAAGCCCGTCAGTTGGCCTGTGGCTCCCTCAGCCAGGCCCTCTCTGTCGCCCGGGACGAGCAAAGGCCAGAACGCCAGTCCATCGCAGCCGGGCAGGACGCTTTGGATTATTTCGTCCAGTTGGCTCGAGTCGAGATTCTCCAAGCCTAGCGTTTTGAGAACCCACGACAGCGACGAGCCGCCATTGACCATCGACAAAATTTGGCCAAACAAGCCGTCCACCACGTGCCTGCATTCGATGGCGGAGTTTACCGCCGGGCCTGTGAGCTTGTCCGTTACCGCGAGCAAAACCCAGGCTGTCCCCGCGCCGAACATCACGTCGCCCGCGTTCACAGCTCCGCAGCCCAGGGCAGCGGCGTACTGGTCATGAATCGCTGCGGACACCGGTATGCCAGCTGGCAAGGAAGTTTGTTTCGCAACGTCCCCAAGCAATCCGCCAGCTGGTGCGCTCGCGTTCAATAGTTCCGGTAGCTGACTTTCCGCCAGGCCTATTTTCTCGAGCAATTCGGGGTCAGCCTGACCAAGCGAGGGGTTGTATAGCATCCCCAGCGAAAGGCTCGTCGCGTCGTGGGCAGCCCGTCCACACAGGCGAGAAACGATAATATCACCGACAAAACCCACTCGAAACGCGCCCGGCAGGAGCTTCTCTTTCCGCAGGCGAAGGAGCTGCCCCGGGGCTATGCCACTGATCCCGTGGCCAATATGAGCAGCGAACCAATCGCTCCCAAGTTCAGCGGTAAGTTTCGCGTCGTAGGGTTTTCCCCGCCCGTCCATCCAGCCTATGACGCGTCCGCAAGGGGTTCCGTCCTTGGCCTGGATTTGCATCGCGCCGCCCTGGCTGGAAACTCCGATAGCCTGTATCCGATTGCCAAGGCCCGACCCGGTCGCCTGTTTTATCGCAGCGAGTGTCGCGGAGAATATCTGCTCGATATCCTGCTCGACCCCGCCGTCGTCGAGATGGAAAATTTCCGCCGGCGCAGAGCCGCTAGCTACCACCTGGCCATCGCTATCCACGACGATGGCTTTTATGTTCGTCGTGCCGAGATCGATTCCGAGAAACATCCGATTATACCTCGCAATATTCAGCTCCGAGCAAGTTGGCTGTCAATTGCAGACGCGCCCTGGCGTCGCCGAAGCAGACGGCGTTGTGGTGCGGGCCTCCCGCCTTGGCGTAGCTGGTGAGAAACTCGCGTATGTCGCCGCCTTCAGGAACCAGCCTGAAATGCGGGGTTTCCATCGAAGGCAATGGGCCGAAATCGTCTATGTTCATTTGGCTGACGACGAAACGCCATTTCTGATTAGGCCCGAGGCAAAGTGCAAAAAGCGTAGCTGGGCCAGGCTGAAAACTTGCGACCAGCGCCAGCTGTCTTTCACGCGTGCGAGATATTTTATTGGTCCGGGCGATCATGCGGACTTTTTTATCCGTGCGGGCAAGGGCAGTGCTGGCCTCGCCCATATGGCTCATGATCACGCCTTCGTTCGCGAAGTCAGTAGTGAAAATCTCGCTGAAACTCGCCGGAGTTTTGAGAATATTGAGCAGCCACGTGCCCGCCGCCCCCACAAGGTCGCCCTCGCCGGCAAAGCCCACACCCTCAGCCATCAACCGACTGGCTGCGACGAATGGCAGCGTAATAGTCCGCTCGTTTTCGCCGAACGCCATGAACTGATAACTGAACGCGTCCAGTTTTTTTTCCGCTATGATAGACCGCATCGACAATTCCGCCCGCGCGGTAACTTCCAGGTCAGCCTCGGTCAGGTCGTCAGCCAAGTCGTATTTCTCGCGATACTCCGCTATGAGTTTCTCGACGGAACCAGACTCGGCAGACTCAGCCCTCTCTATGTAGTCTTCAACTGAAATCGATTGCCATTGACAGCCCAGCGTAGCAGCCAGGTGCGTGCTGTCGTGGGCGAAATCTCCCATGCCGGGGAACGGATAACCGATCAAGCCAAGCCTCGCGCGACGCAGCCGACAGACAGCCGCAG
This sequence comes from Planctomycetota bacterium, assembly GCA_003644335.1. The sequence continues at coordinate 2,407 of QNCB01000172.1, forward strand.
CTGAAACGAAAAAGTCTTCCAACTTTACCATGGCGTCGGAATCCTGCAAATGCGACGTAACATATTCGAACTCCACGCCGCTACGCAGCAACACATTGCACAGGTCCTGCGTGCCGTGAACGCCGTGATTGGCTGCCATGTCCGCTGGGCTGAAATTGTCGCCGGAGAAAAGTTCCTGCGTGTTCCAAACGATAATCGGTAGCCGAGTTCGCTTTAGGCTTGGCAGTGAAATTTGGCTGGGCGAATAGGTTAGGCATATCACGAGCATCGCGTCCAGGCCGTCAGCTTCGTACTGCCGGACAGTCTCCTCGATATCGTCAGGCCTATAAACAGCCCGGCCAAACCGCACGTCCGCTATCGGCTCAAGGGCGGGCAGCAGTGTTTGTTTTACCCACTGCTCCCGCTGCGACCGAAGCTCCGGTTCCAAAGTTTCATACAAGTCCAAAGTCAGGCCAAGTATGCCGATTCGCGGTTTTTTCTGGTTGTTCATATTTTATTCCTTTTTCCAAGCTTTAATTTTACTCCCGCCAAGCCGAGCTGAAAGCAGTTAACAATTTTTCAACTTTGTTTAACAGACTCAATCAGGTTACGTGCATTATTATAAAAAACATCCTCAATGTCAACTCGCGACAGCCCCGTGCGATGGGCAGCCTGTCTGAAGGCGTCGATTATCTCATACATAAAGAAGCTAAAGGTGTCCGACTCTTCCTTGGAAACTTCACGCATATGAGGGTCGTTTGAAACATCGCCATACGCTCCTTTGGCGATGAGATTTATATACTTGCCATTTTCGCAGATACGTTTCATCCGCATCCTGCTGATGGGTTCATCACTGCCGAAAAGAATCCGTTTCGGGCCGACGGTGTTTATCAGCTGTTCAAACACATCCGTGTTAGTATTGGCTGCGAGATCAAAAACCATATTCTTCGTGTCTTTGAGCAGCTCGAAAGCATTGCCGACATCTTCCGGGCAATACGCCCTGCCGACATGGGCGATGATAAGTTTGACGTTGGGATATCGCTCTTCAATTTCCAGCATCTGGGCGAGGTTCAGAGGGTCGCCAAGTCGGCCTGGCCTGGCGATATGCAGCAGCGCAGCCCAGCCATTTTTATTTAGCACCTCTAAGTGACGCCGGGGCAAAAAGTCGAAAATCCTTATTTCATCGACGGGAATATAATCCGGCGCAAAGGTCAGATAAACTTTAACGCCAATCGACTTATCCCTTTGTATAGCAGCTTCAACCTTCGCTGCGTCCCAGTCCGGATTCGTCAACGTCAGGAAGGGATAGTTATACTCCGCGGCGGAACTGGAGCAATACTCGTTCAAGTTTTCAATGCTGCTTTTGCTGGTAACATTGCCGGGGCAGAACAACGGAGTAACGTCTTTATCCGGGAAATATAGCTTATAGCCAGCAACTAAATCCTCGATCGAGTTTTCCTTTGCCACTTTGAGAGGCCAGGCCTGAATCTTGCCAGCCGCACTGTCTCCGGCGTTCACCAGCCTGTCCAGCCAGATGTGCGTATGACTGTCGAGAATCTTTTCCGGCAGAAAGTCCTGCAGGCGTTCCTCGTAAAACTTTTTGTCAACATCTTTAATTTCAAACGGCATTTCAATTCCTTTACTTTTAGTTACTCAAACCGACGGTTTGAGTAGTTGGTTAATTGGTTAACTAGTTGACTAGTAAAGAATTACATAAATTTTTATAGCGTCGAAACCTTTGTGTTTTTCAGGTTTTATCCGGGCACGGAGCTTTGGCGTATTTGTTTTGTAATCTTTTCCCAGTTAACCAGTTAACTAATCAACCAGTCAACAGCACAGCGGTTGGGTTACTGAAAA
>QNCB01000173.1 GCA_003644335.1 Planctomycetota bacterium
AGCATCACTGCCAGCGGGGTTGGCTATGATGAATTGGCGGTGATTACCACCGCTCGCGGAACCAGCCTGGCCCAGGTCATCAGGCTCGAGGGCGACCAGGTTTCGCTGCAAATCTTCGCCGGCACACAGGGCGTTTCGACGGGCGACAAGGTTCGCTTCCTCGGCAGGTCCATGCAGGTGCCCTTCTCCGACGACATGCTCGGCAGAGTGTTCAACGGCTCGGGCCAACCTCGGGACAATCGCCCCGCGGTGGAAGCCCAGCAGGTGGAAATCGGCACGCCCGCGGTAAACCCCGTCATGCGACGAATGCCCGACCAGATGATAGACACGGGCATACCGATGATCGATATTTTCAATTCGCTCGTCGAAAGTCAGAAGCTCCCGATATTCTCCGTCGCCGGCGAGCCTTACAACGAGCTGCTGGCCCGCGTGGGCTTGCAGGCCAAGGCTGATGTCATAATCCTCGGCGGCATGGGGCTGCGACACGACGACTACCTGAAATTCCGCGACACCTTCGAAGCTGGCGGCGTGCTGGGCAGAACTATCATGTTCGTCCACACCGCAGCAGACCCCGTCGTCGAGTGTCTCCTCGTGCCCGACCTCTGCCTGGCTGTCGGCGAGGCTTACGCCCTGCAGGGCAAGCGAGTGCTCTGCCTGCTGACGGACATGACAGCCTTCGCCGACTCGCTGAAGGAAATCGCTATTACGATGGAGCAGATTCCGTCCAACCGAGGCTACCCCGGCGACCTCTACACCCAGCTGGCTAAGCGATACGAAAAAGCGGTCGACTTCGACGGAGCAGGCTCGATGACGCTCCTGGCCTGCGTTACCATGCCCGGCGACGATGTAACACACCCCGTGCCAGACAACACGGGCTACATAACCGAAGGCCAGTTCTATCTCCGCAACGGCAGAATCGAACCGTTCGGCTCGCTCAGCAGACTGAAGCAACAAGTCAACGGCGAGACGCGCGACGACCACCGCGCGATAATGGATGGGTGTTTGCAGCTATACGCCAACTGCCGGGAAAGTCGAGAGAAACGCGACATGGGTTTTGAGATGTCCGACTGGGATCAGAAGTTGTTGAAATATGGCCAACTGTTTGAGGACAAGATTATGGATTTGTCCGTAAACATCCCGCTATGCGACGCCCTGGACCGCTGCTGGGAAATCCTGGCCAGCTGCTTCGAGCCAGTAGAAACCGGCATCCGCCGAAGCATCGTCGAAGCTCATTGGCCAAAATGATTTCGGATTTCGGATTGGAAACAGAAAACATATGACGCCGGAAGAATTAAAAACACGAACGAAAACTTTTGCCTTGCGGGTGATTCGCCTCGTGTCGTCTCTTCCGCACAATATGCAAGCCAATATCATTGGGCGACAGCTACTCCGGTCCGCAACCAGCGTGGGTGCCAATTATCGGGCGTCCTGCCGAAGCAGAAGCGACAAGGACTTCCTGGCCCGGATGGGCATTGTCGAAGAAGAAGCTGACGAAACTATGTACTGGATGGACTTGCTCGTTGGGAGCAATCTTGTTAAACAGGAAAATATTACCGATTTAATGCAAGAAGCCGAAGAGATTCCGAAAATTATGATTGCCTCGATACGAACCACAAAGGCCCGGATATCGCGGAGCAAAAATCAGAAATCCGCAATCAACAATCCGAAATCCCAAATCCGAAATAAATAAAACTGTGGCGAAGAAAATAAAACTAACTCGGCCTGAGCTTAAGCGGCATCGCGACGCGTTGCAGCGTTTTGAGCGGTACTTGCCTATGCTGAAGCTCAAGCAGCAGCAGTTGCAGATGATGGTGCGCGAGGTAGCCCTCGCTTGCCGCCGGGCTAGCGAGGCAGTGCAAAAGGCCCGCGAAATTTTCGAGCCATATAAAGCTATCCTGGCCGACCGGGCCGGCGTGAATGTCCAAGAGCTGGCCAAGCCTGTCGAGGTGCTCAAAGACCCGGAAAATATCGCGGGAGTTGTCGTGCCGGTTTTCCGCGGCGTGAAGTTCCCGCCCGTGTCGTACAGCCTATTTGCCACGCCCCCCTGGGTGGACGGAGCCTTACGAGACCTGCGGGCCGTCAGCTCCAAGCAGGCAGAGCTTGAAGTCCGCCAGGAAGAACACAACCTGCTGCTGCGAGAGCTGACGAAAATTGTCCAGCGAGTGAACCTGTTCGAGAAGCTCATGATACCCGATGCCCGCGAAGCTATCCGACGCATCCGCATCGCACTGGGCGACGAGATGACCGCAGCGGTCGGCAGAGCGAAAATCGCAAAGGGCAAAATCCTCAAAAGCGAAGAAACCATCTACGGCGGCAAGGACGACGGCGACAAACCAGCGGAGGCCAACGCATGATCGTCAAAATGGTCAAAGTGATGATAGCTTCCCGGGCTGATGACAGAGATCGGCTGATGGAGATTCTGCGTAGCTGCGGCGTGGTTCATATCCTGCCGGTAGACCCCGAAACTGCCCAGGCCAGCGAGGACGCGCGAGCCAGACTGGACATTATGAACCGGGCGGTGGGGCAGTTGCGACACTACACTCCCGCTGGCCAGGTGCCGGAAATTAGCGCCCAGGAAGCTGCCAACCAGGCCCTGGCTGTGCTGCGACATAGTGCGGAAAATCAGAATCGCCTTACCGCCTTGTACCGCCATATCCAGCAACTGGACATCTGGGGCGACGCCAGGCTGGCTGACATCGACTCGCTAAAACAAGCGGGTGTCTCGCTGGAGTTTTACCTCGTTCCCACCGCGGAGCTGTCGGATATCCAGGCCGAGCTTGCCTGGCCATTGGCTGGGGCGACGGACAAAGCCCAGACCATCGTCGCGGTGGTTCGTCAAGGCCAGGGGGATGAAAAAATTCTCCCCGCCTCAGCTGAGCTTATCGACTTGCCCGCGCGGGACAGGCCTGACCTGCAGGCCGAGGCTGCGGAAATAGACGCCCAGCTGAAAAGCGCCGAAGCTGAGTTGGCGGGCCTGGCCAATCTGTTGCCAAGCATGGAACGGGAACTTGTCCAGCTTCAGTCTCACGCGGATTTCCAGGCTGCTGTCAACAGTGGGCTGAGCGACCAGGCTATCTATGCCGTGCAGGGTTGGGTGCCGAAGAAGCAGGCCAATGACCTGGCTGCGGGCATCGCTGCGGCGGGCCTGAGCGTCGCGGTGCGGCAGCTCGCCCCGGGCGAGGACGATCAGCCTCCCACGCTGGTGGAGTACGCCTTCTGGGCCAAGCCTATACAAGCACTGTTCGCCATCCTCGGCACGACGCCGGGCTATCGCGAGTATGACCTGGCGCCGTTTTTTATGATAGCCATGCCGATTTTCACCGCGATGCTCGTCGGCGACGCGGGGTATGGCCTAATCTTCACGCTTGTCGGCGCTCTGTTCTATGGCAAGTTGAAAAAGCTCACCAGCCCGGCAGCACCGCAGTTAATATTGGTCTTCGGCCTGGCCACGATGGCGTGGGGCATCCTCACAGCCAACTACTTCGGCATCACGCCCGACGCCCTGGCGAGCATGGGTGGCTTTGCGTCCGTTCAGGCTATGCAAGCGGGCCAGGGCCTGTTCGCGATGCTCGGCAGCGTGGTAACAGCAGCTGGCGTGCTGTGGCGCAGCGACCCGGAGGCTGCCCGCAATATCGTTATGAAAATCAGCTTCGGCCTGGCTTGCGCGCAGCTGGTAACCGCCCATCTCCGCCAGGCTATCGCACTGCTGCCCGGTCTGAAAGGCTTGGCTGAGCTTGGCTGGTGCGCGTTTCTGGTCGGCATGTTTGGCTTGGTGTGGACGCTGTTTTTCCCCAGCCCGGTCATGCCGCCAATGGTCATGCAATGGCTACTCATCGGCGGTGGAGCTGCGGTGGTGCTGATGAGCTACCCCAGTAAAAACCCGCTGAAAATGCTGGGCCTGGGCCTGGTCGGCAACATCATGCCGATGATAGGCACCTTCTCCGACACGATGAGCTACATCCGTCTGATGGCAGTGGGCCTGGCGAGTTTCTATATAGCCTCAGCCTTCAATGGCCTGGCTGGGGACGTGGCGAAGGTCTCGCCCGTGCTCATCATCGCATCGGTGGTTATCCTGCTGGCAGCCCACACACTGAACATCATCCTCTGTCTCATAGCTATCTTCGCGCACGGCGTGCGACTGAACATGCTGGAGTTTTCAAATAACGCAGGCGTACAGTGGACAGGACATCCATACACACCGTTCGCTGTGAAAAAGTAATCAGAGATCAGTAAAAACAAA
>QNCB01000174.1 GCA_003644335.1 Planctomycetota bacterium
AGAACAATGAAAGCAGTGAGCATTCGTAATCTTCCGGATTCTGTTTACACGGGTTTGCGTGAGATGGCAGCTAGCAACCATCGGAGCATGCAGGAGCAGATTCGCCGGATATTGTCTCTTGAGGTCGCCCTGGCCAGGGGTGCGTCTTTGAGTTCCGCTCGGCGGTGGCGGAAGCGGCTGGCTGGTCGAGAGCACAGCGATTCCGTGGCGATGATCCGCGAGGACAGGCAACGATGATCGCGATATTGGACACATCAGCGGTAATTCGGCTATTCATTGCCGACGGTCCGATCCCCGCGGGCTTGGAGACTTTTCTGGGCGAGGTCGAGCGGGGCAACGCCGTCGGCTTGGCTCCGGAGCTGTTGTGGGTCGAAGCTGCCAATGTGCTGTTGCGAAAAAAACTTCGAGGCGAGCTGGCTGGGGACGAAGCGGAGGCTTTGTTGGAAGAAATTATACAGCTACCTCTTCGCCGGGCGGGGCATGTGGAGATACTCCCCAGGGCGATGGAGTTGGCCGACGCCGAGGGGCTGAGTGTCTATGACGCATTGTTCCTGAGCCTGGCTGAGCTTCGCGAGGGGGTCGTTTTTACCGCAGACCAACAGCTAGCCGAGGCGTCGCGAAAACTAGGCCTGGCCCCGAGGGCCTGATATCCAGGAACCACGGCACCCAAGTTTTTCCCCCTACTTGCCTATTGCCTACTTGCCTATTTGCCTGTTTTTCTTAAATTTGTTTGGGCTTTTGTCGTCGGAGTCGTATGGGGTTTCGACGCTTTTTCCCCTCAGGCAGAGCAGCTCCGCTGAGCGAGCCATGCCCGAGTCCGGCTCGACCGCTACGAGCAGTGCGTACATTCTCGTATCGGCGACAGCCATCTCGAACCGCTGGGGGAGCGAGGCTGTGAGGAACTTCAGCACGCGGTCTTTTCGCCTGCCCAGGATGCTGTCGTATGGGCCTGTCATGCCGAGGTCTGAAATAAAGGCCGTGCCCTTGTTCAGCACGCCCGCGTCGGCGGTGGGAACATGCGTGTGCGTGCCGAAGACGATGCTCGCCCGCCCGTTGCAATGCCATCCCATCGCTATTTTTTCGCTGGTAGCCTCGGCGTGAAAGTCCACGATTCGAATGGAGGCTTCTTGCGAAAGTTTGTCCAGGGCTTCGTCGGCAGCCGTCCAGGGCGAGTCGCTATTGCCCATGTTCATTTGTCCAAGCAGGCTGACCACGCCCACCTTGTGTCGGCCTGATTTTGTCATCGCGACGGTCCAGCCCTTGCCGGGGGAAGACTTTGGCAGGTTGGCCGGGCGAATCAGTCGGTCGGCGGAGTTCAGCGTGGGCAGAATCTCGGACCTGCGGAAACAGTGGTCGCCCAACGTAACGACATCGACGCCGTATTTCAGGAGCTTGTCGAATATCCGCGGCGTGATGCCACTGCCGCCCGCTGCGTTTTCGCCATTGCAAACCACCAGCTCGATATCGTGTTCTTTAATCAGGCCCGGCAAAGTTTCCGCCAGAACACTTCGGCCCGCCTTGCCAACCAGGTCGCCTACGCAAAGAATATTTATGGACATGAACTACATCGCTTTCCAGGGATTTTCAGATTTCACATCTACAACCCGAGGGTGATTGTAAGAGCCAGCGGCGCAGGCCTCAAGGATATTCCGTCGTTTTTCAAGACAACCCAGCACTTATTTGCGGGGACATAAGATGGTGTCGCGTTTCAAGTTCATAATTTGCTTTGAGAAAATCTGCGAATAAGTGCTGGGATCGGGATTGTTGGCTCTTGCGGGATGGTATGTTTTCGACTATTTTTTGCAGCCATGATGAAAGACGACAATACAATTCAGCCGCCCGTAGCAGTGGCGCAATGGATGCCAGCTTCGGGCGATGGGCTGGGGCTGTTGCGACTTTTAGACCAGACCCGCTTGCCGGGCGAGACGGTTTTTCTGAACTGCACAGACACCCCGGCGGTTTGGGACGCGATAAAAAGGCTCGTGGTTCGCGGCGCCCCTGCCATCGGCATCGCAGCGGGGTATGGCATGGTGCTGGCTGCCCAGGGCTTGGCCGGGTTGGGCCGCGATGAGTTTATCGAGCAGCTGGAGACAGCGGGGGCATACCTCGAAAGTTCCAGGCCTACCGCGGTGAATTTGTCCTGGGCGGTTCGTCGCGTGCTGGGCCGGGCCAAAAGTTCCCAGGCAGGCGACGCGTGGGAAATCGCAGCCGAGATGCTCACCGAAGCCCGGGCGATTCACGACGAAGACGCCCAGCTCTGCCAGGCCATCGGACGAGAAGCTGGGCCTGTCATCCAGCAGCACAGCGGCGTGTTGACCCACTGCAACGCCGGGGCCTTGGCTACGGGCGGCATAGGCACAGCCACGGCTGGAATGTACGTCGCCCACGGGGCGGGCCATGTGTTCAGGGTGTATTGCGACGAGACACGCCCGCTGCTTCAGGGTAGTAGGCTGACCGCGTGGGAGCTTCAAAAGGCTGGGCTGGACGCGGTGGTTATCACCGACAGCACCGCCGGGCAGGTTCTCAAGGAAGGCCTAGTCGGCATGGTCATCGTCGGAGCTGACCGCATCGCAGCCAATGGCGAGACAGCGAATAAAATCGGCACATACCCCCTGGCTGTGTTGGCGGCGAGGCATGGCGCAGCGTTTTATGTAGCTGCACCGTACAGCACATTCGACATGTCCCTGCCCAGCGGCGACGATATTCCAATCGAGCTGCGAGATAGCGAGGAGATAACCGAGGGCTTTGGCAGACGTACAGCCCCAGCGGGCATTGAGACATACAGCCCAGCTTTCGACGTAACCCCCGCTGAGCTTATAACCGGGATAATCACAGGCCAGGGCATCATCACGCCCGTAACGCCGGAAAACGTCCGAGCAGTCATCGGCTAAGGCCATTGCCTAGCGTGGGCGTCTTGCCCATGTTTTTTCTGTTTTCTTTTTCACAGCCATCCCATAGACGGCAGGAATTCGATTCTTAGTCGCATTTTCCAATAAATATACGGGACTGCGACAGGGTCTTCAAAATGTCAATCCGCATTTTTTTTAGCTCCTACGGAGCTAAACATCATGCAATCGCGTTACTACAAAGATATCGCTCCTACGGAGCTGTCAAGCCATCGTGTTATTGGGATGGCTGTTTTTCTTTTTTTATCTATGAAATTATGTAATGCAACCACGACACCGGCCGTTTGTCTGTTGCATAGCAAAAAACTTGTGGGTAAAATCCGAACGGACAGGCTGTGTGGGTGAACCCATCGTTTCTCGGGAACCACCTACCCTCCTAACTAATGAACCAGTTCACTAATAAACCAACCGACCGGAAAGCGTTGTATGAAGACTAAAGGACAAATCGAGGCTGAGATTAGCGAGGCTATTATCAAGTTCGAGCGAGAGTACATGGGGTGCGGCCCGGAAGAGACCAAGACTTATCTTCTCGGCGAAATGATCCTGGTCAGGCTACGGGGCGTGCTGACCCCGGCGGAGAAGCAACTCGCAAACGCATCCAATTACGCAGAGGGTGGCAGGCTCGTAAAACAGGTGCGAATGCAACTGCTGGAAAAAGCACGAAGGCTCCTGGAAGCAATCATCCACGACATCACCGGGCGAAACGTGGTAAGCCTGCACACCGACATCAGCACAAAAACCGGCGAACGAGTGATCATATGGACCCTCGACAAAGCGGTTGGCCTGCAAAACCAAAACACCGCAACCACGGCGCCGGGCAAAAATGTAGCCTAGCCGCCCCTCGGCTGGGAAGTTCGTGTGAAAAACACTGAAAACAGGGCAAGTTCAACACAGCCGGGGGCGACTGTGCTACATTTCCGAATAGTTTTGCAATTGGCTCATTATCAACACTGCTTCAAATCTTCGCAAAACGTGCGAAAGTTTACTGTAAATTTTTTCGCAAAAAGTCCTTGACAAATTGTCAAGCTGATATATGATAGGGGCAGTGGAGTGGCCTCTGGCTGCGGAGCGGAAGGAGTCGGGAGGGTTTTTTCTTGCTGTGGAGCCGTGGGTCGCACCATAGTGTGTGTCAGACCCTCTCTTTGTTCGTGGATGTCTCACGAAAGTCTGACCACGCGTTGATACGGCTTTGAATGTGTTGTCGCGGTACGTTCCGCGACGTTCGAAGTCGAGAGCCTGGTTGATCGGTATTCCACAATGCCGAACAGCCCGAGGAAGGTATGGTGTGTTATGTTGTGGAAAACAAAAGTAGTATCATTGTTGGTGGC
>QNCB01000175.1 GCA_003644335.1 Planctomycetota bacterium
GCGGGCTGTAGGTTACGCCCTGGGCCAGATAGACCTTGTGGCAGATGGTTTCGATTTTGTCCTTGATGGACATCTCGTCCGGGTACAGCAGCTTGAAGTCCGCGGGCTGCTCGCACGCAGCTATGACAGCTTCACCCAGGGCCTTGGCACCGGCTCCACCTTCTGCCCAGTGGTTGGAAACCACTGCCGACTGTGCCCCTGCCTCCTCGGCAGCTTTGCGTACCAGCTCGACCTCAGCCGGCGTGTCGGTCGCAAAGGCGTTGACCGCTACGACGACCGGAATGCCGAACTCCTTGGCGATGGCGATGTGTCGCTGCATATTGCAGACGCCCTTTTCCAGCAGCCCGAGATTTTCCGAGGTATACGCTTCGTCCAGCTCCTTGCCGGGTGAGACCTTAGGCCCGCCGCCGTGCATTTTCAGAGCGCGGATGGTCGAGACGAGCACCACGCAGTCCGGCACCAGGCCGCTGATGCGACACTTGATATCGAAGAATTTTTCCATGCCGATATCCGCTCCGAACCCGCTCTCGGTAACCACATAGTCCGCCAGCTTGAGAGCTATCCTATCGGCGATAATCGAGCTATTGCCATGAGCGATATTGGCGAAAGGCCCGGCGTGGATATACGCGGGCTGGCCCTCGATGGTCTGCATGAGGTTAGGCTTGATAGCGTCCTTCATCAGCACCATCATCGCCCCGGCACAGCCTATCTGCTCGGCCGTTACGGGCTTGCCGTCGGTGTTCATCGCCACGACGATTTTGCCCAGCCGGTCGCGCATATCTTTCAGGTCATTAGCCAGTGCGAGGATGGCCATTATCTCGCTGGCCACGGAGATATCCACGCCCGTATCGCGGGCCGGGCCGTCCTGCCATGCGTCGGATTGGCCTATTTTTATAGAGCGAACCGCCGCGTCGTTGACATCCACCACGCGTCGCCAGGTGATAGTGTCCGGGTCTATATTCAGCCGGGGCAAGCCTGTCTTAGCCCAGGTTTCGTCGTCGGCATGGGCTTCGTGTTTCACGCGGGCGTCGATAGCTGCCGCAAGGAGATTGTTCGCGACGCTCACGGCATGGATATCGCCGGTGAGGTGCAGGTTGAACTCTTCCATCGGGATAACCTGGGAGTATCCGCCGCCCGCTGCTCCGCCCTTGATGCCGAAAGTCGGCCCCATGGAAGGCTGGCGGATGCACAGCGCGACATTCTTGCCCAGCAGCCCAAGTGCCTGGGTCAGGCCCACGGATGTCGTCGTCTTGCCCTCGCCCAGCGGAGTGGGCGTAATGGCGGTAACATCTATATATTTGCCGTTGGGCCGACTGGCCAGCCGGTCGAGTATGCTTAGTTTTACCTTCGCTTTAACGTCGCCATAAGGTTCCAGCTCTTCGGGCAGAATCCCAGCTGCCGCTGCGATCTCGGTTATTTTCTTGGGTGTGGCTGCTCGTGAAATGTCGATGTCTGAGGGTACCTTGGCCATGATGCAAATCTCCGTGGTTCTGGTTGTAGCATATCTTTCGCGGCGCGACGCGCCCCGCGCAAGGGAGTGTGTATACGTCAAAAAACCATCGCTGTAAATACGATTTTTGCAAAAAACATGTAGCACAGTCGCCCCCGGCTGTGTGTGTTTCGTGGTGAGACAAAATCTCCGGCACAAAGTGTATAAATTCAATATCCAAAAACCACAGCCGAGGGCGACTGTGCCACAAAAAAAGGCTAAAAAAATTCATACTGCCTTTTACTACAAAGATACCGCTCCTACGGAGCTGTCAAGCCATCGTGTTATGGGATGGCTGTGAAAAAAAAATCAAAAGTAGTTTGATTTATTGGCCGAGCCTGCGTAGCATCTCACGGCGAGAGATAGGGCGGTCTGCGCCCTTTTTTTATGGCCAACTGTCTGAAAGGAATACAACCGTGGATGTATCGAATTTTATAACTATCGGCGAGAATATTCACTGCACTCTTATCGTGAAACTCGGGGGCATTCACACTGTCGAGACGCCCGAGGGCGTGGCGGTGAAGTTTAATTACCAGGGCCAGGACAAGCTCCTGCCGATTCCGCAGAACTGGGAGAAGATATCCCCCGCCATGGCCCAGGAGAAAGTTAAGCATATCGCCCTGGCCCTGTGGCACGCGCGGAACAGCTCTGGCGACGATAAGCAGACCGGCGTGGATTACCTTATAAATGCGGCCCAGCGACAGATTGCAGGCGGGGCGAACTTCCTGGATGTCAATGTCGATGAGTATTCCAACGATGACGCCGAGCGGATATCAGCGATGCAATGGCTGGCTGGGTTCCTCTCCGAGCGGTTCGAGACGCCTCTTAGTATAGATTCGTCGAATAAAGCTGTGCTGCAGGCTGGGCTTGAATGCTGCCGGAAAGACATAGGCTCGCCGATGGTCAACTCCGTCTCGCTGGAGCGCGAAGACTGTGTCGAGCTAATCCCGCAGTTCGACGCCGAGGTGGTTGTCGGCGCGACGGGCCGAGAGGACATGCCCTGCGCCATCGACGATAGGCTTGCGAATTTCCGCGAGATAATCGCCAAGCTCGACGCCCTGGGCGTGGCGCGAGAAAAGATGCACCTGGACCCGCTGGTCTTTCCGATAAGCACCGACCCGAGCAACGGCACGAACTTCCTCCAAGCTACGACCGCAGCCAAGGCTGAGTTTGGCCCGGTGAAACTAACGGGAGGCTACAGCAATATATCCTTCGGCATGCCCCAACGAAAACTGCTGAACATGGTCTTCGTACATTTGTGCGTCGAAGCCGGTGCCGGCAGCGGGATAATCAACCCCGTCTCCATGCCCGCCAGTGCCATCGGCGCGATGGACCCAGCCTGCGAACCTTTCAAACTCGCCAAGGCGGTACTGACAGGCGAAGACATGTACGGCATGGAGTTCATAACCGCCCACCGCGAAGGCAGACTGAAGTAACGGCTGGTTGGCTGGTCGGCCAATTTTAGCGAAAACAAAGGAACGATGATGAGCCAGGGTTTGTCCAATATGGATCCCAAGCCAATGAACGGTTCCAGGGTTTTGGTGCTGGGCGCAGGGCCGGCTGGGACAGCCGCTGCGTTGGAGTTGAGCTGCGCGGGGCTGGAGGTGCATGTCGTCGAGAAGGCTTCCAAGCCCGGAGGCCAGGCTGGGGAATATAGCTGCAAGGCGACCGACCAGTGTCTGCGATGCAATGTCTGCCTGGCCCAGGAGCATGTTCGCCAGGCCTACGGCGCGGAGAAAAGCCCCAAAAACATCACGCTGCACACCAACGCTGAGTTGAAAGAACTGAAGCAAACGCCAACCCAGGCCGGGCCTGTGTATACCGCGGTTATTGACCAGCTCGGCCAGGCTGAGCCGCTGACGCTTGAGGTTGCCCATGTGATGGTCTGCACGGGTTTCGACCCATACGACCCCTCGGACAACAACGCCCTGGGCTACGGCAAGATTCCAAATGTGATATCAGGCCTGGACATGGAAAAGCTCAGCCCAGCTGACCACCTCCAGCCAGTGCTTCGGCCATCCGACCAAACCCCTCCAAAAAACATCGCCTTTATCCAGTGTGTAGGCTCGCGAAATGAAAAGCCGCACCGCTGTCCCGAGCGGACGAATTATTGCTCGGCTGTCTGTTGCAGTTACGCGCTTCGCCTGGCCAGGCTGATACGACACATCTCCGCCAAAACGGACAGCCAGGCTGAGCCTACGGAGATTACCGTTTTCAATATGGACATTCAGCGGTTCGGGCGGGACTTTGAAAGTTTCTACGCCCAGTGCAAGGAGCAGATGCGATTCATCAAAGCCAGGCCTTACCAACTCGCCGCTGCGGATGGCGATCGCGTAACGGTGCGATACGAAGATCAGCCAACCTGTCAGCAGAAGGAAGAAACCTTCGATATGGTCGTGCTGTCGGTAGGCATCCGTCCAAATCCGGACAACGCCAAGGTCTCCGCTAAGCTTGACCTGCCGGTGAACGAGCAGGGCTTTTTCGACACGGCAGGCTGCCTGGCTGGTGCCACCGCCCGGGGCGGTATATATGTAGCTGGCACAGCCCGGGCGCCGATGGACATAGCTGGAGCAATCGCCGAAGCCCAGGCCGTCGCTGGGACAATAATAGCTAGCCAGCCGGAGTAACAAAAACAGCGAACCACGAATGACACGAATTAAGACGAATGACACGAATTTTTTTTGTCATTCCCGCGAAAGCGGGAATCCAGTTTTTTGTTTGTCATTCCCACGCAGGCGGGAA
>QNCB01000176.1 GCA_003644335.1 Planctomycetota bacterium
AACTTGTTGCATGGCAAAAAACAAAAAACATGGATTCCCGCCTGCGCGGGAATGACAAAAAACTAACCGTCGTGCAGCACAGTCGCCCCCGGCTGTGAAAACTTGGACAGATCGCCCAAAAAAACCACAGCCGAGGGCGACTGTGCTACATGCTTTGTATGAAGGAGAAATCTGTTGACTAAGAGTAATAAAATCAAAAAAATCGTGTTGGCGTATTCCGGCGGGCTGGACACCTCGGTTATTCTGCCCTGGCTTAGGGAAAAATATGACTGCGAGGTCGTCGCCTTTGTCGCCGATGTGGGCCAGGGTATCGAGGAACTCGACGGCATAAAAGCCAAGGCTCTGGCGACCGGCGCCTGCGCGGTAGAGGTGGTTGACCTTCGCAAGGAATTCGCGGAGGATTACTGCTTCAAGATGCTCCGGGCTGGGGCGATTTACGAGAAAAATTATCTGCTGGGCACGAGCATCGCCAGGCCTCTGATAGCCCAGGCCCAGGTCGCCTGTGCCCGCAAGCACCGCGCCGACGCCGTGAGCCATGGTGCCACCGGCAAGGGCAACGACCAGGTGCGTTTCGAGCTGACATTCATGGCCTTGGCTCCGAAGCTGAAAATTATCGCGCCATGGAAAGACCCCAGTTTCGAGCTGACCAGCAGAGAGGCTGCCGTCGACTACGCCAAGGCTCGGGGCATTCCGATCGCTCAGAGCAAAAAGAAAATCTACTCGCGCGACCGAAACCTTTGGCACATCAGCCACGAGGGGGCCGACCTGGAAGACCCCGCCAACGAGCCTCGCGACGATCTGTTCGTGATGAGCAAGCCAATCAACAAGACCCCCGCCAAGGGCAGCTACGTTCAGATAGATTTCCTCCGCGGCAAGCCCGTCGCCATCGACGGCGTGAAACTGCCAGGCCATGTGCTGATCGAAAAACTCAACGCCATCGGCGGCAAGCATGGCGTGGGCCAGGAAGACCTGGTCGAAAATCGGCTGGTGGGCATCAAGTCTCGCGGCGTGTACGAAACGCCCGGCGGCACTATTCTCTACCGGGCACACCAGGCTCTGGAGACCATCACGCTGGACAAGGACACGCTGCACTACAAGCAGAAGGTCGCCCTGGAATATGCTCAGCTGGTCTACGATGGCAAGTGGTTCTGTCCGCTGAGGGAAGCCCTGGACGCATTCGTCGCCAAGACCCAGCGGAAGGTTACAGGCTGCGTGCGAATAAAATGTTTCCGAGGCCACGCTTTACTGGCTGGCGTCGAGTCGAAAAACAGCCTGTACTCCGACGCCCTGGCCAGCTTTACCATGGGCGAAGAATACACGCCCTCCGACGCGACAGGCTTCATAAAACTATTCGGTTTGCAAATGAAAGGCAGAGGTAAAGCGTAGATGATTACGGATTTTAGATTTTGGATTTCGGATTATGCATCATTGGATTTGGATAATTTTTCTCTTGGCTATGGGTGCCAGCGTCGGCAGTTTTTTGAATGTCGTTATTTGGCGTATGCCTCGCGGGCAGAGCATCGTGTTTCCGGGTAGCCATTGCCCATCGTGTGGCAGGGCTATTCGCTGGTACGACAATGTGCCGCTGGTAAGTTGGTTGATGCTTCGCGGGCGGTGTCGGTTTTGCGGCGTGGGGATTTCCCCGCGATACATTCTCATTGAAGCTGTTACCGCGGGGCTGGTCGTGGGGCTGTACGTGTGCATGTATGTCCTGAAAATCCCGGCGGGCCTGGGCAGCTTCGCCGAGACCTGGCCCGTGTTCCTGGGCTGGGCGATGTTGATATGCACCCTGCTGGCCTGCTCGGCGATAGACATCGAAACCTTCACCGTGCCGCTCGAAATATGCTGGTTCGTCTCGCTCGTGGGGCTGGTGCTGGCGGCGGCCTGGCCCGGCGAGGTGCTGACGATGATGCCGAGGGTTTCGCCCACCGTTGCCGCAGTTTGCCTCGGCGGAGCCATCGGCCTGGCCCTGGCGGTCGTGTTGCTCCGGCGAGGGATAATTCAGCCTAGTTTTATAGACGCGGACTATCGAAGTCAAACCAAGCCAGAGCAGGGTTACGCGACTTGTCATATCGCAGCCACCGCCAATTGCGGCGTGCGACCACGGGTGGAAGTTCTGCGCGAGTTACTGTTCCTGGGGCCTGTGATTTTATTCGCAGCAGCAGCTGGCTTGCTCGTGTCAAAAGTCCCAGCAGCCTCCTCAGCCTGGGCGGCGCTGTGGGCCTTGGGCGAGGGACGGGTCGGCATGCATCTGGGGGGATTTTTCGCAGCTTTGTTTGGCTACTTCGTGGGGGCGGCGTGGATATGGGGCATGAGAATATTCGGCACGCTGTTGTTCGGCAAAGAGGCAATGGGCCTGGGCGATGTGCACATTCTCGCGGCAGTGGGAGCTGTAACAGGCTGGGTGATTCCGTCGCTTGCCTTTTTCCTGGCTCCGGTGTTTGGCCTGGGCTGGGCGCTGTTCCTGCTAATGCGAAAAGGCCAACGCGAACTGCCCTACGGCCCATGGCTGTCGGCGGGGGCGGCAGCGGCGATGATACTCCACGACAAAATACTGGCATACCTTTTCAACACAAGCCGATAAGATGAAGAAGTAGTCAGTTGTCAGTAATCAGCTATCAGTAAAAACAAGAAAGGCGGTGCGGGCGATGAGGCTGAACTGGAACTATATGAAGGGCTATATGATGACAGTGCTTGGCGGGGTTTACCTGCTGGCGGCGGTGCTGATGGTCGTGCTGAACCTCAAAAACCAGTGCAACTGGTCGCTCTACGGAGCTATTCAGTATGGTCAGAGCATCGGCTTGATAATGCTATGCTCCGCCGGGGCTGGCGTGGCGACGGTCTTCGTGGTTAAGCGTTTCATCTGGGGCATAAGAGACGTCCGCCGAGGCCGACGCGACGAAGCCCTGCGAAAAATCGACAAACTGGACATCGGCCAGAAATAGCAAAAACGTAGCGTGGGCGTCTCGCCCATGTGTCGCGTGGGCATCTTGCCCGTGTTTTTTCTGTTTCTGTTTTTGTCATTCGTGTTCTGCTGTTTTTGCTTTTACTGATTACTGACAGCTGATTACTGATGACTTTTTCAAAAAACATGCAGATTATTTGTGGACAATGTGGTCAGAGGCATGACTTTGACGAGCCGCCTGCTGGGGGCGAGATAGCTTGCGCGGGCTGTGGGCGGACGATCTGTCTGAATGGTTCGCCCGAGGCCAGCCCAGCCGGGGGCGAGCCTGCTTCGGGGCCTTCGGATTTGGACGAGGGTTTTGCAGCTCAGGCTCGCCAGTCGCTGCGGAAACGCATGTTCATCGTCTGTGCCAGCTGTGGCCTGCGTATAAAAGTAACGCGTCGCCTGGCTGGGAGCGTGGTTCGTTGCGAGTCCTGCTCGCAGTCGATTCGCGTGCCGACCATGGACGACGACGACCAGGTCGAACTGGTCGGGGCAGATGCCAGCCTGGACCCGAACCAGGCTGTGCACGATTTGCAAAAGGTCGTCTCGCCGGGCGAACATCTGGTTCATTCGTCCCGGGCTAATACCTGGGCGGGCAAGGCTGCGTTTTGGCTGGCGTTGGCGGGGCTGGTCGCAGCGGTGGTCTTGGCGGCAGTTTGGCTTTGGCCGAACATCCGCGACGACGGCGCGAGTTTGGAATCCGCCAGGCCTGGTCAGAGCCAGGCTGCTGCGACCCCGGTCGAGGTACCCGCTATGAAAGTGCTCTCCGCCAAGTGGAGCGTCTTTGCGGCCGGGGGATATATCCCAGCTAGGCCCGGCAGATTGTACTACAAATTGCCCGTGGAAATCCGGGCTGGCGACAAGCCTATAATCTTTGACGGCAACGGAGCAGAGGCCAGGCTGACCGCGGGGGAAGATTCCTTCGCATCCCTTGGCCTGGCTGACGACCCGGCGGATGCCCGCAAGCTGCCCCAGCCACAGTTGCCCAAGCCTGGCCCGGTGCACGTCAGACCCGGCGAGCAAAAGACCATAACATTCCTGTTCGACCTGCCGGGAAACCTCCGCCAGGCCAGGCTTCGCGTGGGCGACTTCGAGCCTGTCGCGATGACTCTGCTGCCCCCGCCCAAGCCCGGGCAGGAGTTGGTTGGTCGATATGTCGAGCTGCCGCCTAGGAATTGTCGACCATTGCTCAACGGGCCTGTCATGGCTGCGGTGCAAGCCCAGCCAAACCACATACTCGATGTTCGCTACAAAAACGGCGAGCCTGG
>QNCB01000177.1 GCA_003644335.1 Planctomycetota bacterium
TGAATGACGAATTCCGAAATCCGAATTAAGAATCAATTACGAATTTCGAATGGCAAAAAAATACCCAATGCCCCACCCCGTGTCATCCTCGCGCAGGCGGGGATCCATGTTTTTTCCGTTGCTGTTGCTGTTTTTGCTGTTGCTGTTTTTTCTGACTCCTGAATCCTGACTCCTGTCTCCTGTTTTTTATTTTTCCAACGGCGTGTCGAGCATGGCTGGCGGGGCTTTGTGTTTTATTAGTTTTATTTTCTTCCATGCGCCGGACTCGAACCGCCAGGCCAGGACTACGCTAAGACAGGCGATGTACGTCCCAGCTGCGATCCACACACCCAGGCTTTCCAGCTGCGGCAGGAACTTCACCATCGCTGCACCCACGCCTATCTGGAAAACCCAGCTCAGGCTCATCGTCATAACCATAGGCCAAAATGTGTCGCCCGCGCCGCGCAAGGCTCCGATGAAAATAATAGCTATCGCGTCAAACACCTGGAACACCGCGGCGCACAGCAACAGCCTGCTGCCGATGCGAATAATCTCCGCCGTCACCTGGTCGCTCATCGCCTGGCTGTCCGGGCCGAAGCTCAGGTAAAAGCCGACCAACTCCTGTCGCCAAACCCACATCGCCGCCCCGCACAGGCCCATGTAAACCATCGCCGTTATCGCAGCCACATGCGCCCGCCTGCGGGCCAGGTCCAGCCGACCCATGCCAATGTACCGCCCTACCAGGGCTGTCGTGGCGATACTGATGCCCACCGCGGGCATGAACGACAGCGAAATATATCGCACTGCGACGGTGTTGGCTGCCAGGTGCTCCGTGCCGAAAAAACCCACGAACACGCCGGTAACGATGCTCCAGCTGAGGATGTCGTTGCAGAACTGTATCCCAGCTGGGGTACCTGTTCGCAATATCTCCAGGCACTCAGCCAGCTTCATGCCCAGGGCCCTGCGCGAGGCGAATCGCTCGTTGATTTTTCGGCCAAGGAACACGCTCAGCAGTATCGCTATCATCAGCCCCGTCCCAGCCAGGGTTCCGATGGCTGCTCCTTTTATGCCCATCGCGGGCAGGCCCCACTTGCCGAATATCAGCGCGTAGTTGGCAACGACGTTGAACGCGTTGCCCACCGTCGATGAAAACAGCACAACGCCGCTGCGCCCGATGCCGAAGAAAAACTGCTCCAAGACTCGGCAGATGAGAAACAGGCCCGTCCCAGCCAGCATGTAGTGGAAGTATATTCCCTCCAGCCGTTGCACCGCCGGGGCGTGGCCAAATAGCGAGAGGATCGACCCGGCTGGAATGTGCAACAACTGCACGATGGCTGCGAATATCACCGCCAAGGTCAGACCCGCCCAGACATATTGGCCGCACTGCCTTCGCCGCCCGGCTCCAAAGTTTTGGCTGACGAAGGTGTTGACCACCGTCAGGATGCCCATGCCCAGGCTGGTGGGGACGAAGGTCATTATCCCGGCGACGAATTGCGCACCGAGAGCTTGCGGGCCCAGGCTGGCGACCATCATGCCGTCGACGAACATCATAATGGTGCCATTGAGCATGCTCAGCCCAGCGGGCCAGGCCAACTGGAGCAACTCGCCCAGCCCCCACATCGGTTTGTCTCGTTCAATTTCCATTGCGATTTCAGGCCAAACAGGATACAAGTGCAGCCTGCCCGAACCAAGCTAAACTTTTTATGAGCGAAAAAAGATGAACATTCGTCCGTACAGATTATCGCAAATTGATATGGGAGACTTCACCCTGGCTGGCTATAGCGTCGCTGGCGAGGAGTCCGTCATCGTCGTGCCCGAGTTGGACATCGTATTCGACATCGGCAAGTGTCCGCGCGAAGCCCTCGTGCCCAACAACGTCCTGCTAACGCATGGCCACGCCGACCACAGCGTCGGCTTGCTGTACTATTTTCACCAGCGACACTTCCAAAGCAACGCCGGCGGCAGGGCCTATGTGCCGGAAAATCTCGTCGAGCCGCTGCACGGGCTGTTTCGAGCGTGGGGCCGAGTGGAGGGTCATCCGCCACCATATGAACTGGTGGGCGTGTCGCCGGGGGACGAGTTCGAAATCCGGCGGAACCTGCTCGTGCGGTCTTTCCCGACGAAGCACATCCGCGGCTCGCTGGGGTTTTCCGTTATCGATGTGCGATTCAAGCTCAAGGAAGAATACCTGGGCCTGGGAGGGCATGAACTGGTCAAGCTCAAGAATCAGGGCATCGAGATTACCCATCGCAACGAGGTGCCGCTGGTAGCGTATCTGGGCGACACCGCGCCGAAAAATTACTCCGCCATCCCGGCTGTGCGCGACGCCCGCGCGCTGCTGATCGAGTGCACGTTCTTCGACGACGAGCACAACTCCCGAGCCTGGGCGGGCAAGCACATGCACATAAAAGACCTGCCGCAAGTACTCGAGGGCATGGGCAACGAGCGAATAATCATAACGCACATCACCCGCAGAACGAACATAGGCCTGGCCCGCAAACTCCTGCGAAAAACGCTCCCCGCCGAGACGCTGAAAAAAATCACAATCCTGATGAGCAGAGAACACGCGGTAAATGACGGATGACAAAGGGCCAATTTCCAATACCCAGCCAACCAATCATTCAGTCTGTTCAATAAGTGCTAATTGCAAAACTGCAGGTTTAAGCAAAATGTTTGACGCGGGCCAGCGGTGCGGGTATCGTAGTGGCTGTGATGTTCGGATATGTTAACCAACACATGAGGATAAACTGATGAAAGTTACGGCAAAAAGTTTTATTTTGAATCTTTTCACTTTTTTTGTACTTGTCACAATTGGAACAATTATCACAGCCAGGTCTTCATTTGCAGCAAGCCCAGATGACCTTCTTGTCGGGGCAAAGAAAAGCGTCGCCCGCGTGGAAAAGAAGGCCGATGCAGCCCAGCTGCGATGGCAGAAAAAGCTAGCTTTCAAAAAATCAGGCAAGGTAAATGTGGTTTTCCAAGCCGTATTTCAGGTCGAGAATCCTGAGCAGTTTGCGTCGCTGACGCTTGAAAAACCGCTTAATATCCAAAACCTCACCATCAACAGTCAGGCTGTCCCCGTTCCGCTAAAGGGCATGAGATATAGCGCGATACCTGGTGTCCCCGTGTCGTTGCTGAAGAAAGGTACCAACACGCTCCAAGCTACCTGGACGCAGCAAGTCAGGGCTCGAAAGGACAAGAAAACCGGCAAGATTTCCCTTTCTCCAAAACTTATTGACGCGGCAAAATTAAAGATTCGTTTGCTCGGGCTGAAAGCCTCGGCTCTAAGTTTCCAGACCGGTCCAGTCCTGGGCTACGCCGGCGAGAATTTTTTTACAGTTAGCTGTCGCGTGAACATCCCAGCCAGGGTCGCCCTCAAAGTCAATGGCAAGCGATACGCGTCAAAACCCGCGTTATTCCACTCTTTCAAGGCCAAGGGCCTGGCTGCGGACACGCGGTATCACTACTCCCTCAAGGCATCTCTTGTCGGCAGCGATGTCGTCGTTTCAACAGGTCCATGCGCGGTGCGGACCCTGCCTGCCGGCGGAAAGTTTACATTTGTCATTTTAGGCGACAGTCGAACCTTTCCAAAAGATTGGGCAAAAGTAGCCCAAGCCGTAGCTAAAACCAGACCCGCGTTGGCGGTGTTCGTCGGCGATATGGTTACCGCTGGTCGCATCGATAGTCAGTGGGACGAACAGTTTTTCAGCCCAGGCAAAAACTTCTTCGCTACCATTCCTTTCTTCGGCATAATTGGCAATCACGAGCAGAATTGCCCGCTGTTTACGCGAATATTCCCAACGCCAGGCGATAAGAACTGGTCGCAGAAAGTCGGCTCGGTGCTGTTTGTAGGTATCGACGGAGCAATGAACTGGGCCCCCGACAGCAAGCTTGCCAAATGGCTCGACGGCGTCCTTGCCAAGTCCGACGCAAAGTTTGTTTTCCTCGCCAGCCATTACCCAGCCTGGACTTCGGGACACCATGGCCGCCTGAATAAAGATGGACGCCCCCGGGAAAAATCCCTCCGACAGGCGCAGGACGTTATCATGCCGCTCCTGAAAAAATACAACGCCACGGCAATGTTCGCCGGACACGACCATATCTACGAACGCGCCGAGCCTGCCGAAGGCGTTACCGGGGTCGTAACAGGCGGAGCTGGGGCACGGCTGTATGGCAAGGTTAAAAACGCGAAAAAACAAAACCCCCACTCCAGGGCGTTCGCCGCCA
>QNCB01000178.1 GCA_003644335.1 Planctomycetota bacterium
AAATCGACGTCCAGGAGATGGCCCCGCGGCGGAAGCTGGTAACCAGGCTCAAACAGCTGTCCCGCCGGCCTTATGTTAATGTCGAGACGAACAACAGCGACAAGCAGCTCGTGGAAAATATCGACCGTTCGCTCCGCGGCGTCCGCCAGCAGAATATCCAGTGGAACAGCAGAAACTTCAAAGTCCCGACGCTGAAACTCCTCCGGGGCGGCGACATCCCAGCCTTGCCCTACGACGCGAAAACGTGGGATCGCAACACCCTCGCGGATCAGTTCGTCGTAGCCTATCACAAATCTCTGAACAAGATGCTCAGCAGGCTCCGAGCTACCACCCCGCCGAGCGAAAGGCAGATAAAAGCCGAAGCCCAGTTGCAGGAAGACACCATCCGCTATCAGCAACGAATCCGCAGCAAGCACGTCGATGGCGAGAGCAAAGCTGCTGCCCCCCCTGGCGGTTTTGCTCCCGGCGCCCAACCATTCGCAGCTCCGCGAAGAGGTGCTACCGATGCGAACCTCAGCACCCAGGCCATGGCGATCGCACTGGAAAACATGCGGTATCGACAGGCCAGAGCCGGTCAGATATACGCAGATTCCGAGTCGTTCGACGATGTTTTCCCGTTGCGGGATATCGTTTCGTATATCGAGCCTGCGAAAATCTGGCAGGCGCAGGTTGGCCTGTGGGTGCAGGGGGATATTGTCGCAGCCCTGGCCAGGACCATTGAGGAAACGATGGACAAGCAAGGCCTGACTGGCTCGGACAGAAACGTGCTGAACTCGCCAATCCGCAGGCTGGAGAAAATCGAACTAATCTGGGACCCGTCCAAAATTTCTGCCGGACGCTCAGCTACGGACGCAGGCAGATCGCCAGGCTTCATGCCCGGCATGCCCGGCATGCCCGGTATGCCCGGTATGCCCGCGGCACCAAGCCGCACCCGAGGCCGAACCCGCCAGAAAAAGACTCCCGAGCAGAAACTCCCTGTCCCCGCTACGCTCACCCGCAATACTGACAACAAGATGTTCAACGTCGCCAACTACAAGTTCACCGTCCTGATGCCCACGCGGTATCTCCCAGCCTTGGAGCGAAACCTGCTGAAGCAAAATTATCACATAATTCTCAACGAGGAAATCGTCCCGCCAAGCAGGGCTGAAGTTAAAACCCGAGTTTCAGCCACAGCTGCTCCATCAGAGGATATGTATTATTACGGCACCGACCCGCTCTCCCGAGTAACCTTCACCGGGCAGTTGCTGCTGTTGGCGGACTGGGTTCGAGGTTCGTGGGACGAAGGCCAGGGCGGCTGGACGAGACTGCCTCTTATGCCGATAGAGGTGCTGGAAACCCTCCCCCCCCCAGCCTTGCGAAAAACGGATCAAGACCTGATAGACCAGGCCAAGAACGTCAAAGCCGGACAAAGGCTTGACCAGAGAAAACCCACCATGCCATGGGCCCAGCCAGGCCGAAGCGAGTAACGCCCATAGCTATGAACCACGAATGAACACTGATAAACACGAATTTTTTTGAAACACCAAAAACAAAAACAATAAAAACAGCGAACTACGAAAAACGCGAAAGGACGCGAAAACGGATTGTTGTAAAAAATAAAAACAGTGAACCACGGATAAACACAGATAACCACGGATTTTTTTGCTTTTACTGACAACTGATAACTGACAACTGATAACTGATAACTTTGCATTAACGGTTACAGGAGACATACGACCCCATGGCCAAAGTCCAAGGAACAAGTTTTATAGACGCGCATGTTGAGAAGATAGTGCTGGCTGTTTGTCTGCTCATACTTGTCTACGCGGTGATTCGCTATGGCGTCTCCACGCCTCGCCGGCTGGAAGTGGTAAACGTGCGAGGCCAGACCAAGCTGGTACCGCCCGACGAAGTAGACAAAAGCCTCCTGACTGCTGTGCGACAACAAGACCGTGTCATCAAACGGGTCAAACGCGAAGCTCCCCCAGAGCGGACAGACCTTGCCCAGCTGACGAAGCTCCAAAAAAACCCTCTGCCCGGCGAGAAAACCAGCCTGGATTATTTCTCGCCAAAACTCAAAGGCCTGGTCTATCACGGAGCTTCCCAGGACGAGCTTGGCTCTAAGCCTACGCTGGAAAATATCTCCGCTATCATGCCAGCTCCGTCGAAGCCCTGGCAGTGGTTCGGCGAGGAACTGATAGGCCGAGAGGATGAGCAGGGCGGCGTGAAGTTTAGCGAGAAACCCGTCTGGCGGGCGTCGATAGTCTATCCCTGGGCCAAGTTGCAGCGGGCCTGGGAAAACGCGCTGAAGCACACGATTATCATACCTCGGCTGGTCGCGGTGAGGTACGAAGTCGAGTTTCAGGAAAAACAGCCTGACGGGCAGTGGAAGACCGTCGATGATATTACCCCGCTCCGCCAAGGGGACGACGACGGTCAGGTAGCCGAGGCTATGGAGATTCCGGACTTCACCGGCACCAACGCGCAGGAAGTGCGAAAGGCTTGCGAGGACTATTACGCCAACTGGATGATAGACCAACTTCAGCCTACGTATGAGCAAATATGGACGCCCCAGGGCAAGGCTGATTGGATCGAACATATGCCCGTGAAAGATATCCTGAAAGTTTTCCCGGCCCCCGCCAAGCCTGACGATAGCCGAGACTCGAAAAGACGCACGCCCACTCCAGCCCGCACCCTCCGTGCGCGTCAACCAGTCGCCCCTCAGGCCCAGCCGGATATGATGTTCATCCAGCAGCCGGTCCGTGGCCGCACCTTGCCGGGAACCCGTACCCGAACCGACAGAACTTCTGACGCCGAGGCCCTGGCCTTGCCAAGCCCGCAGCGTCAGATCGATGCTGGGCTGATACTTGCGTGGTTCCATACTGACAGCATCAAATACGGCAGGGTCTACCGCTGCCGGTTCCGCATGGTCTTCGTCAACCCCTTGCTGACGCACTCGCAAAATGTGGAAAAAGACCGCCCGCAAGACGCCACTATCAAATACGTCAAAACAAAATGGTCGCCCTGGTCGGACACCGTCGCTATCTATCGCGAGCTGGAGTTCTTCCTCACCGGTGCCTACCCAGCCAAGCGATGGGTGTCCCTGACCGTCTTTGGCAAAATGCTAGGCCAGCGGGTCAGCGTGCAGTTCAGCAAAATTTCCGTAGGTCAGGAAATAGGCCAGCCGGAAAAAATCACCGTCATAAGCCCAGCTACGAACGAGCTGGAAAAAACCGTAATCGACTTCAGCACCGGCGCGATTCCGCTGGAGCTGAGCTTCAACAAGCGGATAGTTACTTTCAGTGGCCAGGTGCGAAACAGCGGGGTCGAGATGGTCTACCTCGACGCCAAGGGCGAGCTGCACAGCAGAATGTTGCACCTGGACAAAAGCTCCAGCCGATACAGAGAACTGCTGAAAGAGGCAAAGGAAACCGCCGTCAAGGTCAAGGAACTTGTTGACGCCGAGCGAGGCATCGAGCCGAGAACGAGAACGAAAAAAACCAGAACACCACGCCGCCCGGCCAGACCCACAGGACAACCAGGCCCAGGCATGATGCCCGGCGATGTGATGATGCCCCCTAACATGATGCCCGGCGGTGTCCCCGCCAGAAAGACCCGCCGAAAATAACTGCCCGGATTGGTTGACTGGTTTCCCGTGTCATTCCCGCGAAGTCTGTCCTTGACCTGATCGGGGAGCGGGAATCCAGCTTTTTCTGTTTTTCAAGCTCCCCAGGAGCGACATCTCAAACTGTTCCAGTGATCAGTAATTGCTTGTAATATCTGTGCAATAAAGGTGTTATAAATTTTTATATTTTTGAAAAAAATGTCCTTGACAGATTGGCTTTTTTGCCATACACTGTTGTCTGTGGATTTTAGTAATTTGTATTCTCTCAAGATGCCCTGGGCCGGGCCTCTCGATGGAAGGAAGGGATTCAAAATGAGAAAGATTGTGTTTTCTGTAGCTCTGGTTTCTTGTCTTGCGTTGCTGATTCTCCTCTCTGGTTGGGCCAATGCTGATGTAGCAGCTTCCGGGTCCGCTGGTGTGGACGGTGTTCCGGTAGCATCTACAGGATTGGCTTTCGAGCCTGCGGTAATGGCGATTATCGGCGTTGGTTTCCTGGCCTTGCTGCCTCTGCGAAGCAAAAGACGCACTGCTAAATAGGCCAAAAGTTTTGCCACCAGCGATGGTCCTCCGCCAATGAGAGACTTGAGCGTTTAGCT
>QNCB01000179.1 GCA_003644335.1 Planctomycetota bacterium
GCTTGGCCTGGAAGAGGCATTCACCCGGCCCTATCGCCCGCTTCTGGCCGCTATGGCTGCCTATCTAACCGCGCATGGGATGGGCACGTGCACCTACGTGAGCGTTGACGATGAAAGCGGCGCAGTCGAGGGCTTCGCTCAGGTGCGCCTGCGTCGCAACCGCCCGGAAGCAGACGTAGTCTTCCTGTCTCCAGCTCTGCACGAGGCGGATGATCTCAGCCAGGTCTGGGTCCGGCTGTTGAAGCAGGTGTGCCTCGGTGTCGCCGAGCGGGGCGTGCAACGTATCTTTGCTCGCCTGCCGGAGGGCGGCCTTGAGATGGGACCCTTTCGTCAGGCCGGGTTTGGAGTGTACACGCGGGAGGACATCTTTCGTATAACTCCAGGCGACATGAAGGAGCAGCTTTCCACCGCGCGCCCGTTTCCCGCGCTGCGTCCGGAGAGTGCCATTGACAACTGGGGCCTGCACCAGCTTTATATGGCTATTGCTCCTCGTCTGGTACAGCAGGCCGAGAATCTGGCAGAACCGGGGGGGGATAATTGGACTGGCTTTGGCCGACGGGAAGGATACATCCTCGAGGATCAGGGGGAAATTATTGGCTATCTCCAATTGTGGCAGGGGCAGATAGGCCATTGGCTGAGAATTCTCTTGCATCCCCGGGCTTACGATCAAATAGACCGCCTGCTGGATCACAGTCTGGCCTGCTGGCGGCGGTATCCACGCCGGCCGCTGTACTGTGCGGTACGAGAGTATCAGGGTGGGCTGCGGGGACCGTTGGAAGCACACGGTTTCCAATTCTTCGCCACCCAGGCTATCGTGGTCAAACATACTACGGCGCGCGCCCAGGAGCCGGTACGCAGATTGGTGCCCGCTCTGGAGAAGCGAATTGAGCCTACGACTCCAATGGTAAACAGTGAATGTTCCCCACCCTCTGCGGTGGTGAAATCGAGGTGAGTATCGGGAGATGCAGAAGAAGATAACTGACGATCTGGACGCCCTGTTGGATGTGTTGCCGGCACCCATCCACGCCGCTCTGGAGGCCGCTGATCGGGGCGATGAGTTACTGGAAATTGTGATGGACCTGGGCCGTCTGCCGGAGGCCCGTTTTTTGGATCACGAGCTGGTTTTAAGCCAACAAGAGGTGACGGCCGAACAGATTGACGAGGTGGTATCGCGCGTCAGCGAGTTCGACGAGGACAACCGGGCCGGCATCGAGCGCACGCTGCACCGCATATCGGCGATACGCAATCGCAAGGGACGCATCGTGGGCCTGACTCTGCGCGTGGGCCGGGCGGTGTACGGCACCATTGGCATCATCCAGGACATCATAGAATCGGGGAAGAATATTCTACTCCTGGGCAGGCCCGGCGTGGGTAAGACCACCATGTTGCGTGAGGCGGCCCGTGTGCTGGCCGAGCACAAGCGGGTAGTCATCGTGGATACCTCCAACGAAATCGGCGGCGACGGCGACATCCCCCACCCGGCCGTGGGCCGTGCGCGGCGGATGCAAGTGGCCTCCCCGGCTCTCCAGCACGAGGTGATGATCGAGGCGGTGGAGAATCACATGCCAGAGGTGATCATCATTGACGAGATCGGCCGTGAGCTGGAGGCGGAGGCGGCACGCACCATCGCTGAACGCGGGGTGCAACTCATCGGCACAGCGCACGGCAACAGCCTGGACAATCTGATGATGAACCCCACGCTGGCTGACCTGGTGGGCGGCATCCAGAGCGTGACCCTCTCCGATGAAGAGGCGCGGCGGCGGGGTACGCAGAAGTCCATTCTGGAGCGCAAAGCGCCGCCGACTTTCGATGTGGTGGTAGAGATTCAGGACTGGCAGCGGCTGGCAGTGCACCACGACGTGGCGGCAGCGGCGGATGCTATCTTGCGGGGCCGCAGCCGGCCGGCGGAGATTCGCTACCGCGACGAGAGCGGAGAGGTGCAGATTGAGAAGACAACCCTGCCCCCACCCAGTTTCGAGCCGCCACCTGCGCGGCCTGTCCGGGGCAAGCTGACCTCTCTGCATGCCTATCCTTACGGCATCGCACGCAACCGGCTGGAGCAGGCAGCTAAACGCCTGCACGTCCCTCTTTCTGTGGTGGAGGATCTGGACGAGGCTGAGGTGGTCATCACTCTGAAGAACTATTACCGCAAACGGCCACGTGTCATATCCGAGGCGGAGGGGCGGGGAGTGCCCATCTACGTGCTGCGCTCCAACACGGTAAACCAGATGGAGAACTGCCTGGCCGACATCTACGACCTGGAGACTGCAGACCTGGACCCTTTTGCGCGGGCCATGCGGGAGACTGAGGAAGCGATTCAGAAGGTGATGTCCGGTGCGCGAGTGGTGACACTCTCGCCGCAGAATGCCTACATCCGCCGGACGCAGCATGAGATGGCTCGCGCCGCCAACCTGGTCTCGCACAGCCGGGGGAAAGAGCCGAGGCGAAGAGTGCGGATTTACAGGGAGTGAGACCAATGGGTGCAGTTGCGATCAAAGAGAGCTATATTGACACCTTGCGGGTCTTTGGCGAGGTAGGTAAGCTGCTCAACGAGGCTGTAGAAGAGTACCTGATTGACCGTATCATTGAACGTAGGCTCTTTGGGATTTCGCAGGGAAAGGCCACATGTAGTGGTACTCCGATCAGGCAAATCGGCGATAGCCCTCGAGGTCGAGGTAAAGGCGTTGGAATAGAGTTGTGACCCGGAGGATGCCGTAACAGCGCCGCTTAATTGTTTTGACCTTGTTGTTCAAGCCTTCCACGAAACCACTGCTGAGACGGTTAACAAAGTAGTTGACTATTTCGTCCAGCCAGTTGTCGAGCGTTTTCAAGAACTGGTCGAAACAGGTCAGTACACTGCGGCGGACCTTATCCGCCCACTTGAGCAACCGCTTCTTGGCTTCTTCTTTGGTTAGCCGCATCTCGAATATGGCCGTGAGTTCCTCACGGAACGTGTAAGCCAACTTCAACTCAGGCGAGTAGTCGAACAAACGATTGAGTTTTTTCCGTTCATCGGAGGTCAAATTCTCATTGTTCTTGCGGACACCCCACATCACACCCTTGATCTCTTCGTACTCCGTTTCGGACAATTCCTTTTTGAGGCGACGGCATTCTCGCTTGCGTATCTCATCGACACACTCACGGTAGTTCTTGGCTACGTGGTAACGGTCTACCACCACCTCGATCGAAACTTCGGGATGGGCTGCGGCGAATTCCTTCACTGCATTGACGTATCCCTCCCACATGTCTGTGCAGGCCGTTTCCATCGTTCCCCACAGGCGTTGGGGAATGGTCTCCAGGAATTGCCTGACGGTTTCCTTCTTGCGGTCCGGCAAAACGGCCAATACTGCCACGTGACCATCAGCTTGCTGAGTGGTGATGATTGCGACATAGTTTCCTCGTCCTTTGGTCATCGCGATCTCGTCAATGCCGATGATGCTCAACTCTTTGAACTCGTCCCAATTCACGGTGATGCGGATACAACGCTCGATGGCCCCCTCGACGGCGTCATAGCCCACGTCTTCTTTGCGGCTGACATCCTCCACCGTGCTATTGACCAACTGCAACATCAGATGGCGGTCGTACGCTTTGGTGTGTGGGCTCTTGGTCTCGTACCAATCCAACGTCTGGGTAGTAATCCTGTCATCACAGTGGGGACATTCATATTGTTTCGGCCGTAGACGGATATAGACACGGCAGCCTAAGATGGACAAGTGCCGTAACTTAATCCATCGCCCGTGTCCGTGGAACTTCGTGATCTTGTGCCCACAGTGTTGACAAATAGTACCGCTTTGCATACTTTCGACAGTGATGATGTAATCACCGTGTTCATTCAAACGCACGCTGGACACATCGACGTTGGGAAGATCCAAAGGGAGCGAAATCATATTGCGTGATTTAAGACCCGAAATGTTCAACATGGCATAACCTCCGAGAGTTTTCGTTGATTATACCACACCCCCTAGATATGGGGTATACCCTGCGAACTACCAGAGAGCCTGATTTTCTTATAGATTTAGCCAAAGTGAGAGGTAAAAGATTGCGATTATTACCCCCTTACAGAGAGCATCTCTCTCAGGCTTTCGCAAGATTCTTCATGAGAGTTGGCTTACCGATCGATATACCCCCATTCGGATGATAAGTGCTGAAGGCCGCGTTATGTTATGAGTGACGAACGGCTCAAC
>QNCB01000180.1 GCA_003644335.1 Planctomycetota bacterium
CCATCAAATGCTCCTGTGAGTGTTTGGATAATTGACAAGGGGTATTCTACCCGCTCACCATTTATATTCCACTCATGTGTCGCACTTGAGAGTTGAATCCGCCTTGTCCTCAATCTGATCGGGGAGCGGGAATGAAAAAACAGAAAACATGAGCGAGACGCCCTACTAAAAAGGCGTAGCCCAGCACTTATTTGCGAAAAACCGTCACATCATCAAGACAGTGTCGATTCTTCACAAATAAGTGCTGGGCTACGCCTTTTTAGTTGATGCTTTGAGAAACGAATTATTCGCTCTATTCTTTGGTGCCTTCTTCAAAGCTCGCTTCAGCAGGTTCTTCAGCACTTGCTTCAGCAGATTCTTCGGTTTCCGCTTCTTTGTCATTGTTTCGGATGGCGGAGATAATTTGGCTCCCCATTTCTCCCAGCATTCCACTAACGCTGGACAGGCCTCCTCTGCGAGGTTCTGCTGTTTCCGCCGGGCTCTCGCCATCTTCGGCTGCCCACTGGGCACGCTTCAGGCTCAGGCCTATTTTGCGGTCTTCGATATCCACGCGGAGAATCTTGACCTCGACCTCCTCGCCAAGCTTGAGTAGTTCCTTCGGATCGACCTTGCTGTCAGACAGTTCCGAGACGTGCAACAGGCCCTCGAGGTCGTCTTCCAGCTCGACAAAGACGCCGAAGTTGGTGATTTTCGTAACCTGGCCATGGACAATTTGGCCTGGCATGTAGTGTTCTGGAATCTGCCGTAGCCAGGGGTCTTCGGTCAGTTGCTTCAGGCCCAGAGCCACTCGCATCTTGTCCTCGTCCACCGCCAAAACGACGCATTGCATTTCGTCGCCCTTCTTTATCAGCTCGGAAGGATGGCCTATTTTTCTCGTCCAGCTCAAGTCCGAAACGTGCAACAGCCCGTCGATACCTTCTTCGATCTCGATGAACGCGCCAAAGTTCGTCATGTTTCGCACCGTACCCGTGATGACCGTGCCCGGGGGGTATTTTTCCTTCACGACCATCCAGGGGTTGTCCTCAGCCTGCTTCATGCCGAGCGATATTTCCTGCTTCTCCTTGTCAATATCCAGAACGACGACTTCGGCGTCGGTGCCTTCGGAAACGACCTCGGAGGGATGGCTGATTCGGCGTGTCCAGCTCATCTCGCTGATATGGACAAGCCCTTCGATGCCCTCTTCCAGCTTGACGAACGCGCCGTAGTTGGTGATGTTGACCACCTGGCCCGCAACCTTCGAGCCGATAGGATATCGCTCTTCGACCCCGTCCCAGGGGCTTTTGGTTTTTTGCTTCAGGCCCAGGGCAATTTTCTCTTTCTCGCGGTCGACACTCAGCACAACGCACTCGATTTCCTGGTCGATCGTTACGATTTCGGAGGGGTGATTTATTCTGCCCCAGCTCATGTCCGTGATATGCAGCAGCCCGTCGATGCCGCCAAGGTCTACAAAAGCTCCGAAGTCGGCAATGTTCTTGACCGTGCCCTTGCGGCGTTGGCCTTCTTCTATCTCTGCCATCAGGGCGTTCTTCTGCTCGCTGCGTTGTTCCTCGATGAGTTTGCGACGCGATACTACGATGTTTCGGCGATCTTCGTCGATTTTGAGAATCTTCGCCTCGATCTCCTGACCGATGTACTCGCCGATGTCGCCAGGCCTGCGGATGTCTACCTGCGAGGCTGGCAGGAAGGCTGGCACGCCGATGTCCATCAGCAGCCCGCCCTTTATTTTGCGGGTTATCTTGCCGGTAACGACGTCGCCCTCTTCGTTGCTGGCGATGATTCGCTCCCACCCTCGGATGCGGTCTGCCTTGCGCTTGGACAGCTCGACCAGCCCGGATGCGCTTTCGACGTCTTCCAGAAAGACCTCAACTTCCTGACCTGGCTCGATGGCTTGGGGGTCGGAAAACTCGTTGATATCGATCGTGCCTTCGCTTTTCAGGCCTACTTCGACAATCACGTCGTTGCCGACCACGTCGACAACCCGGCCTGTGAGTATCGTGCCGACTTCGTGCTGCGTGGTGTCCTGGATGATATAGCCCAGCGAATCCTGATCGAATTCGCCCAGGGCTGCGGAAAGTTGCTGCTCCAGGTCGTTGTCTGTGATGTTAAGAGATTTGATTAAATTGTGATCAACCATGCTTGAAATATCCTATCGTTCCTGTCGTTGTTGTCAGCGGCGAAGTCCGGCTCCCTATGAGCACGGCACCGCTGGCCG
Source organism: Planctomycetota bacterium (assembly GCA_003644335.1). The sequence goes on from QNCB01000180.1 coordinate 2,213, forward strand.
TCGTGTTCGCCCGACGACCGGGCCGACCAGACCACCTGGCCAAGTTTGTATGTTGTTACATATCGTTCGTGTATGTCATTCGTACGCCGGTGCCGTTGGTTGCGGAATCGGCTGGAAACATTTCTATTCTAAAATCGAAACGTTGTAGTCTACCAAGTTCAGACAAGGAAACAACATCTTTTTACAAGTTTTTTTGGGGGTTGGTGTGCGAGATTAAACCCTGGTCTTACCATTGGGCATCGTGTGTGAGCATAAAATTGGTTGGTTATCCCGGGCAATTTCGGATTGAGCTAGTTTCGCGAAACAATCCGAAATCCGCAACCTGAAATCCGAAATAAATCTTATGCTGCAAAACACGGCTAAAATCTGTACAAAACAATAGTTACGGAAAGCCATGAAAAAAATCTCACACACCATTCTTGATGGTTGGCAAAGAGAAAATATGAAAAATTGGATTTCTATCTTTGTAGGAATGACAAAAAACACTACAAAAACGCTCATGTTATTCGTGGTGTTTGTTTTTTGGCAATGGACACGGGCCTTGGGCGGGCGTGAAAAAATCGTTTTTTGTCGTGGGGGTTTTGGGTATAATGGCTTTGCTGTGTTGCTGCCGCCAGAGCGGGTGCGACGGGCACGCATGTGATTTCCGCCGGAAATCTCTCGTTGCGTATGGACCTCCGGTTACGGGCTGGAGACGTGAAACCTTTTGACTTTTCCGCGGGCCGCCGTGGCTATGATTTTTTAGGAGCGTGTTATGACCGACCCGACCGACCCGTCGGGCCTGGATTCCGCTGCGCAAGGCCCCGCGCAAGACCAGCCTGATCCATCAGCCTTTTCGACAAGAAACGCTGAACAAACCGAACAAACTGAGAAAACAGAAACGCCCGAAGCCACAGCGGGGACAGAAGAAGTGCATGGGCAAGACGCCCACGCTACGGCGCAAACTCCCGCCAAGTCCGCTGGATCTAGAGCCGGGTTCAGGGCCAAGGGTAGCTGGAGCAACCGCAGCAACTTTCGCAAGCGTTTTCAGCCTGCCCCCGCCGGCCCGAGCGTGGTCGCCCGGTATGGACTAATGCGATACGTCGGCGAGTTTACCCACCAACTCTCAGTTCCGCTGCTCCCGGGTCGAAAAATTGTGGTTCGCACCGACCGCGGCGTAGAGATGGCTGAAATCGTCGCACCCGTCGAGCGGGAAGCTACCGAGCAGTGCGGCCCGCGGGTTCTCCTGGGCGATAAACTCACCGAGTTTCTCAAAACCGCCGGGCCTGATTTTCCGTTCCGCCGGACGGGCAAGGTGCTTCGCCTGGCCAACCAGCAAGACGAGGTGGACTTCCGGCATCTGGAATCATCAGCCCGGGAAGAAATAAAATACTGCCGCAGTCGCATCAAGGAAAAGAATCTGCAAATGAAGGTGGTTACCGCGGAGCATCTTCTGGGCGGCGGGCGAATTATTTACTACTTCACCGCGGAGAAACGTGTGGACTTTCGCGACCTGGTTCGCGACCTGGCATCGCAGTTTCGCACTCGGATAGAGATGCGGCAGGTCGGTGCGCGCGACGAAGCCAGGCTGGTGGGCGACTACGAACGGTGCGGGCAAATGTGCTGCTGCCGGGGATTCCTCAAAATGCTTCAGCCCGTCTCGATGAGAATGGCCAAGGTACAAAAAGCCACGCTGGACCCGGCGAAAATTTCCGGGCGGTGCGGCAGGCTGATGTGCTGCCTGAGATACGAGGACAAAGCCTACTCTGTACTGCGAAAGAACCTGCCTAATCGAAATACCTGGCTGCGAACGAAGGACTACCTTGGCAAGGTAGCTGACGTGCAGATTATCACGCAACTGGTCAGGCTGCTCTTGTCAGACGGCACGAGCGTTGCTGTCGGCGTAGACGAAATTGTCGAGCGAGACATGAAGCTTCCCACCGAAGAGCAGTTGCGAGAAGCCACCGCAAAACACGCCGC
>QNCB01000181.1 GCA_003644335.1 Planctomycetota bacterium
AACCACGGCACCCGACGTCTTTGTTTTTTTACAACAATCCGTGTGTATCCGTGGTTCGCTGTTTTTTGTTTTTTCAAAAAATTCGTTTTCGCGTTCTTTCGCGTATTTCGTAGTTTGTTGTTTCTCTTTAAAAAAATTCGTGTGCATCCGTGGTTCGCTGTTTTTTGCTTTGCCAACAAAAAACATTGACCTTGCCCTGGTTTGGGCTATAATGGTAATAGTTATTGTGGTTAATCCAAGGCAGTAGGCTGGAATAGGAATATGATGCAGACGCGAAGCTATGTTGATGCTCCCCCCATCGGGCGGGCGAGGCTGCGCGCTTGCGAGATCATTATTTCGGATGTGTTCCTCGCATAACTGCCTTGGGGTGTAGCGGACTATTTTTACTGTTTTCCCAGCCTTGAGGTATAACCAGCCTCAGGGCTTTTTTTTGCACTTTGCCGGGGAAATCTGTAACATACACTCCGCGGCTTGATAAGGAATTTTTAGACATGAAAACGAATAACGATACCAGACGAATAGAAATATACGACACGACCCTTCGCGACGGCACGCAGACCCAGGGCGTTAGCCTGTCCGTGCGGGACAAACTCGACATCGCTGAGATGCTCGACTCGCTCGGCGTGGATTATATCGAGGGAGGCTATCCGCTGAGCAACCCCAAGGACGAGCAGTTTTTCGCTGAGGTAGCCAGCAGGAACTTCCGCCATGCCAAGCTCGCTGCCTTTGGCATGACCCGTCGGCGAGACACTGCCGCAGCGGACGACGTGGGCATGCAGGCCCTGCTAAAAAGCGGTGCCCCCGCGGTTACCATCGTCGGCAAGACATGGGACCTGCATGTGCGGGAAGTTCTGCGGGTCAGCGAAGATGAGAACCTCGCGATGATTTTCGATTCCGTCGAGATCATGGCCAGGTCTGACAGGCTTGCTATATACGACGCGGAACATTTTTTCGATGGCTATCGGGCCAACGCGGACTATTCCCTGCGAACGCTCAAAGCCGCTCTCGACGCCGGGGCACAGCGGCTGGTGCTGTGCGACACCAATGGCGGCACCATGCCCGAGGAAATAACCCGCGTCATCAAAACCGTCAGCCAAGCCTTGCCCGGGGCGAAACTGGGCATCCATTGTCATAACGATTCCGACCTGGCTGTGGCCTGTAGCCTGGCCGCGGTCCAGGCTGGGGCCTGTCAGGTGCAAGGCACGATAAACGGCATCGGCGAGCGGTGCGGCAATGCGGACCTGGTATCCATCGCAGCTAATCTGTCGCTGAAATATGGCTACGACGTCCTTCAGCCCGGCTCGTTGGCTACCCTGGCAGAGGCAAGCCGATATGTCTACGAAATCGCGAATCTAAACCTGCGAGAAAGTCAGCCTTTCGTCGGCAGCAGTGCTTTTGCCCACAAGGGCGGCATGCACGTCCACGCGGTGCAGCGGAACGTCAGCACCTACGAACACATCGACCCGGAGCTGGTGGGCAATAGCAGGCGGATACTCATCAGCGAACTTGGCGGGCGGAGCAACGTCGTAGCCAAGGTGCCGGAGAGGTTCAACGTAGCTGACGACAAGGACGCCCAGTCGAAGATTCTCGCCAAGGTCATGGAGATGGAGCACGAGGGGTACGAGTTCGAAGCTGCGGAGGCTAGCTTTGAGATGCTCGTGCGAAAAGTGCTTGGCGGGCAGTGGTATCGCAAGTTGTGGGAGCTGGACCACTACCGCTGCGTTATCCTGAAGCGCGACAACGAAAAGTCCAATACCGAGGGCATCGTGAAACTCCGCATCGACGGGCAACTTGCCCACACCGTAGCCGAGGGCGACGGGCCTATCGATTCGCTGATGACCGCGCTGCGAGCGGCACTGATGGAAAAATATCCACAGCTAGGCGACCTGCACCTGATGGACTATCATGTGCGGGTGGTCAACACCCAGGCTGAGTCCGCAGCCCGCGTGCGAGTTGTGATAGATTGGCGCGACGCCTGGGACGATAGCTACTTCGGCTCGGTCGGCGTGGACGAAAATATCATAGACGCATCCTGGCTAGCCCTGGCTGACGCGGTCGAGTATAAACTGATGAAAGAATAGGGAGCAGGCATGGCTAGTGAACTTGCGACAGTGTATGACCCCCGGGAAATCGAGCGGGAGGTTTATCGCAGATGGGACAAAGCTGGTGCGTTCCAGGCTGAGGCCAGCGATCCGCGCAAAAAGTTTTGCATGGTAATCCCCCCGCCGAACGTAACAGCTCCGCTGCACCTTGGCCACGCTCTGAACAACACGCTGCAGGACGTCCTCATCCGCTATCGTCGCATGCGCCAATACGCTACGCTTTGGATGCCCGGGACGGATCACGCGGGCATTGCGACGCAAACGGTCGTCGAAAAACGCATCCTCGCCGAGCAAGGCCGACGCCGCACGGATTTCGACCGCGATGAATTCGTAGGCTATATCCAGGCTTGGAAAGACGAATACGAAACCCGCATCCTCGCTCAGCTCCAGAAGATGGGCTGCAGTTGCGACTGGCGGCGGACGCGGTTTACCATGGACGACGTTTGCGCCCGAGCTGTGCGCGAAACCTTCTTCAAGCTCTTTGCCGATGGCTTGATTTATCGCGGCAAGAGGCTGGTCAACTGGGACCCAGCTACGCAAACGGTCCTGGCTGACGACGAGGTCGAGCATCACGACATCGCGGGACATTTCTGGTATCTAAAATATCCGCTCACCGAGCCGGTGGAAATTGGGGGGCAGAAAATAACCCATGTTACCGTCGCGACGACTCGCCCGGAGACCATGCTTGGCGATACCGCTGTGGCGATGAATCCAAAAGACCCGCGGGCTGAGTTTCTTGTCGGCAAGATGGTTCGCCTGCCTATCGTGGGCCGGGAGATTCCGATTATCGCAGACGACCATGTCGTGATGAGCGACCCGGACAGCGATAACGAGAAGGCGAAGTTTTCCACGGGTTTTCTGAAAGTTACGCCCGCTCACGACCCGGACGATTATCAGATAGGCTTGCGACACGACCTGCCGATGATAAACGTCATGGCTCCCGATGGAACCATCTCCAAAGACTATGGCTGGGACGACTGGGACTCTCTGTCCAAGGGCGACCACGATGTCATAGACGAATGGGTGCTGGGCAAAGATCGTTTCGAAGCCCGCCGGGCTGTGGTCGAGTTTTTCCGCATCGAAAAGCTGCTCGAAGATGTGCGAGAATACACGCATCCGGTGGGGCACAGCTACCGTAGCCATGTTCCAATCGAGCCTTACCTGTCCGACCAGTGGTATGTCGCGGTCAAAAAACCGCTGCCCGGCTCGCCGGGCGAGGAACTCATCGCCGGCACGGATGTCCCGACAGCTTCCCTGGCTGGTCTTGCCCTGACGCCCCTGCTGGAGGGCAGGCTGAAGTTCACGCCCGGGCGATACGCAAACACCTACAAAACCTGGCTGGAGAATCTCCGCGATTGGCCCATCAGCAGACAACTCTGGTGGGGACACCAAATTCCGATCTGGTCCAAGCCAGGCTCTATGCCCACGGAAAAAACCGACGGCGTGATATATCGCCAAGCCAAAACCGACGACGGCGACATCACATACGCCTGCATCGCAGCCAGCCGGGAAGACATCGAGCAGCAGCTCGAAGCCGATGGTTGGTCGCGCGACCCGGATGTGCTGGACACGTGGTTCTCCTCAGCCCTTTGGCCTTTCAGCACACTGGGTTGGCCCGAGCAGACCCCGGAGCTGGAGAAGTTTTACCCTGGCGATGTGCTGTCCACCGCGAGGGAGATCATCACGCTGTGGGTTAGTCGAATGGTGATGATGGGCCAATATTGCGTTGGCGACATTCCCTTCAGCGAGGTTTTCATCCACGCGATGATCCAGGATGGCCAGGGCCGAAAGATGTCCAAGAGCCTCGGCAATGGGATCGATCCGCTGGAGGTTATCGACACCCACGGCGCCGACGGGATGCGTTTCACATTGGTGAGCATGACCACCCAGACGCAGGACGTGCGAATGCCCGTCGAGGAGATCGTCCTGCCCGACGGCCGAAAGGTTAATTCATCCAAGAAGTTCGATGTCGGACGGAACTTCTGCAATAAGCTCTGGAACGCCGCGAGGTTCGCGATGATGAACCTCTCGCAGACCGGCCCGTGGAGCCAG
>QNCB01000182.1 GCA_003644335.1 Planctomycetota bacterium
AGCATAGGCCGAGCGAAGATGCCCCTGGGCCTAAAGCGAAATTAGTTGCGAGGGGGGGCAAGGCAGGGTGCCGTGGCACCCGCCATTTTTTTCTTTGCCATTCCCGCGCAGGCGGGAATGACACGGGGGGTACAGCATCTCGCAAAAAGTACGAAAGTTTACCAGCTCATATCTCCACCCCCCCAAAAAAAACGTGCCGGGACAGGAGTCCCGGCACGCAAGAGGGTATTATTATTCTGACTTCCGTCTTCTGACTCCTGACTTCTGAATCCTGACTTCTGAATCCTGAACCCTGAATCCTGAAAACTTATCGTCGTCCGCCGCGGTCTCTTCCGCCACCGCTACGTCCACCGCTGCGTCCGCCTCGGTCTCTTCCGCCGCCTCGGGAGCGGTTTTCCACTGGCGGTTCCCAGCTTGGGTCCAGCACCACTTTGCGAGAGACTTTCACCTTGCCCTGGTCGTCGATGTTGATGACCTTGACTTCGATCTCGTCGCCGACCTTGCAGACGCCTTCGACGTTTTCGACATAGCCGGTGTCCAGTTCGCTGACATGGCACAGGCCTTCCGTGCCGGGCAGGATTTCGACAAACGCGCCGAAGTCTCTGGTCGAGACGACCTTGCCCTTGTAGATTTTGCCGACCTCGGCGTCCTCGGTCAGGGCCTTGATGAAGTCGTAAGCAGCCTGGGCACCCTCGCCAGCAGAGGCGATGTAAACCGTGCCGTCTTCCTCGATGTCGATCGACGCGCCGGTTTCGTCCTGGATCTTGTTTATCATCTTGCCGCCCGGGCCTATCACCTTGCCGATCTTGGCGGGGTTAATCTTGATAGACAGCATCCGTGGGGCGAAGTCGCTAAGTTCCGAGCGAGGCTTGTCGATGACCTGGGCCATCTCCTCGAGAATCTTCAGCCTGGCACGCTTGGCCTGGGCAAGCGTCTCGACGATCCTGTCCTGCGGGATACCGTGGGCCTTCATGTCCAGCTGCACGCCCGTGATACCCTCGGTCGTCCCAGCCACCTTGAAGTCCATGTCGCCATGAAAATCTTCCTCGCCAACGATGTCCGTCAGCAGGACATAGCGACCCGAGTCGTCGGAAACCATGCCGATGCTGATACCAGCTACGGGAGCTTTTATCGGCACGCCGGCGTCCATCAGGGCCAGGGTTCCACCAGTGGTGGCAGCCTGGGATGTCGAGCCGTTGGACTCGAGAATGTCAGCTACCAGACGGACAGTATAAGGCCAATCTTCGCTGCTCGGCATGACGGCTTGGAGACTCTTCTCCGCCAAGGCACCGTGGCCTATCTCTCGCCTGCCAGGCCCGCGGATGGGGCGAATTTCCCCGACGCTGAACGGCGGGAAGTTGTAATGCAGGAAGAACGATTTTTTGTATTCGTCCAGCAGCCCGTCGATGATGGGTTGGTCTCGCGGCGTGCCCAGCGTTACCGTTACCAGTGCCTGGGTTTCACCTCGGACGAAGATAGCCGAGCCATGCGTGCGGGGCAGAACGCCACACTCGAAGCCCAGCGGACGAACGTCTTCATAGCCTCGCCCGTCCATACGCGTGCCGTCCAAAATCAGCTCACGCTGAATCGCACCTTCGAGTTTGTAGAAGGCTTCCTTGATTTGGCCGACGCTGTATGGCAGCTCTTCGGGGTCTGTCCCCTCGGGTCGCAGCTCGTCGATAAGTTCCTGCCGCAGGTTCATCAGAGCTTCGTATCGGTCAGCTTTGCTGGCAATGGTCTTGAACTGGCGAATCTGTGCCTCGCACCGGGCCTTGGCCTTGGCTTTGAGGTCGTCTGGCAGGACGGTAGGCTCATAGTCTTTCTTGATATCGACCTGGCTGGCGAGTTCCTTTATCGCGTCGACGATTTCTCGCGACGTGTTATGAGCCAACTCGATGCCCGCTGCGACGACGTCGTCAGCAACCTGATCGCCGGAAAGCTCGATCATATTCAGAGCTTCGTAAGGCCCAGCTGTCAGGAGGTCCATGGTGCTTTCGTCCAGTTGGCTGTGGGTGGGGTTGACCACCAGCTCGCCGTCTACATATCCCACGCGGGCTGTGCCGATCGGGCCATCGAACGGAGCTGGGCTGATAGTCAGAGCCGCTGAGGCGCCGATCATAGCCAGCATGTCCGGGTCGTTTTGGTTGTCCGTCGAGAGCACCATGCACTGGATCTGGACTTCGTTGCGGTAGTCGTATGGGAACAAAGGCCTGATAGGCCTATCGATCATCCGCATGGTGAGAATTTCCTTGGTCGTGGGCCTGCCTTCTCGCTTGAAGAACCCGCCGGGGATTTTCCCCGCGGAGTATTGGCTTTCGCGGTAGTCCACGAAAAGCGGGAAGAAGTCCAGGTCTCTCGTTGGTGGAGCAGCCAGGACTGTAACCAACACGACCGTGTCGCCATACTGTACCTTCACTGCGCCATGGGCTAACTTAGCCCACTTGCCGGTCTCCAGACTCAACGTCCGCCCGGCGATCTGTTTCTCTACTCTTGCTACTGTCATTTTTCTTTCCTCTGTGTAATGACTCTTCTCTATTCGATCTCACTCTTGTGGTATCATTTTTTTAAACAAATTCGAAATACTGATTCACAGCTATCCCATAGACGGCAGAAATTCGGTTGTTAGTCACATTTTAACCAATAAACATACAGGGCTGCGGCTGGGTCGTCAGAATGTCAACCCGCATTTTTTTTTAGCTCCATAGGAGCTGTCAAGCCATCGTGTTATGGTGGCTGTGATCCTAATTTCGAAATTCGATATTCGACATTGTCCCAACCTATGCGCACATCGGCCTGGGCTTGGGAAAACAACCGGAACAGCCTGGCTGGGAACCGTCGGAAAAATGCACGACACGTCCGACCTGTTCGAAGCTTGGCTTGAATGGTTACTTGCGAAGTCCGAGTTTGGTAAGGATAGCGCGGTATCGCGTCGGCTCGGTTCTTGCGAGGAACTTCAGCAGACTATTGCGCTTGCCAACCATCTTCAGCAACCCCCTGCGAGACGCGTGATCTTTTTTATGAGTCCTGAGATGCTCAGCCAGGTGGTTAATCCTCGCGGTAAGCAGCGCTATCTGCACGTCAGCTGAGCCCGTGTCGCCATCGTGGAGCTGATGCTCCTGGACAATACCCTGCTTCATCTCTTCCAAAATCGTCGTTGTCATCTCGTACCTGCCGTCGCGACCGCCGATCCGGGTCGGAAACACTTCCTCGCCGGGACTCTCGCGACATCGCCTTTCACTATAATCCAGTCATTTTCATTTCAAGTTCCGCGTACTATACAGAGGCCTGGCAAAAAAAACAAGTCTTTTTACCGACTTATTTTTCGCTCATTATCTCGGGGGTTTTTCTGCCGGATGGCGTATATCTCGCAGAGGCGCGGAGTTCGCAGAAAGAGGCCAGGTGGCATGACTAGACCGCATGCTTCTCGCGGTCTAGTTATGGATTCAAAAAAAAACGGAACACAGCCATCCCATAACACGATGGCTTGACAACTCCGTAGGAGCGATATCTTTGTGTTGGTTTTTGAGACCGCTTAAGATGTCGCTCCTGCGGAGCTAAAAACCCATCCAACCTACGGCCTATGGGATGGCTGTGAAAAAATCCCAAAAAACACTTGACAAAACCCCCGTTAGGTGGTAAATTCATATTTGTACAAGTTAGTTGTACAAATAAACCGCATGGAGATCAGCACATGAGCGCGGGCCTGTCCATATTGGAGCGAGACAAACCTTCTTATCAGGTGGTGTATGATTACCTTCGTGAGAGTGCCAAAGGTGCTGGCGAGGGTGTTCTTATTCCGCCTCGCGCCAAGTTGGCCAGGCAGTTCAATGTGGCTGAGGGTACGGTGTTTCGGGCGATCACTCTGTTGAAAGAGCGGGGATTCGCCTATGGTCAGCAGGGCAGAGGCACTTACCTTTGCGATCGCAGGCAGGAATCTGCCAAAATCCAGCAGGTTGCTTTTCTCACGCCCGGCCTGGAGCGTGATATCCTCCGCTACTCGGAAGGTTTTGACCGTGTTTTTCATAGCGATGAGGATTACAGCGTTTCCATTTATTCATCGCAGCTGAGCCTGCGGAAATACAAAAGCATCATCGAGCATATTGTGGATA
>QNCB01000183.1 GCA_003644335.1 Planctomycetota bacterium
CGGCAGCAGGCTGGTGAGTTTCTCGACGAGTTTGACGCGAATCTCTGTCGGAAAACAGTATGCGTGGTACATGCCCTTGTTGGCCATGTTCGTGATAGCCTCTATAATTTCAGGCCTTCCGTGCCCAGAGGAGGTAACCAACACCCCAGCTGAAAAATCCAGCCAGGTGTTACCATATGCGTCGGAAACGGTGAAATCCTCGCCATGATCCCAGATGATCGGAGGCTGGCCGCCCATGCTGCGAGGCTCCAAATCGCGAAGCTTCTCCAACAATGCGATAGATTCCGGAACTGGAATCTGCGTGCAAATTGTGCGATACTTTGTTTTAACCGGTTCTACCTGCCGCGGCAGCAGGGGGAATTCTTTCGTTGCCATACTCTGATTTTCCTTTCGGGGGTTACTCTAACTTTGCGATAACTTTTTAGATAGTTGGTTTTTTAGCCAAAAAAGACATTTAACTATTTGTCATACTTTTTGAAATCTATGCTGCCGTTGTCATAGTGTATCTCGACCTCTCGCCCGCCGTTGGCGATGCTTAGCCGGGCAGCCTCGACGACCAGTTCGTTGTAGCTGCTGTTGGCGGGCGTAGCCATGATACCCTCGTCGTCAAGCTGCCTGATAAACTCCTGACGCTCGGCCAGGCTCGCCATCGCCGAAGCCTTGCAGCCCGCCTTGATGATATACTCCGCGCTGCGATGGCCATAGCCTATTGGCATAAGTCCCTCGCCGCCCTGGTCGATAAGCTGGAAATAGTCGGGGTTTGGCTCGGCGTATACCGTATCGCCCGGGTCGCTCCCCGCGCTGGTATAGCAGGCTTTTACGCCTCGATACTGATCCGAGTGTACAAGCATAGCGGCGTCTTTTTCGCCCTGACACCACATAGCCAAGCCTTGGTAATTCCCCCCAGCTGCGGCGTCTGGCGAGCCTATCGCATCGACCACACTCAGAGACGCACCGTTTTCCCACACGACCCGTCCGTCCGTCCAGAGATATCCTTCCCGTCCGTTGGGGTATTTGTCCACGATGCCATAGACGCTGACCGACTTGGGTCGAAGCCCGGTGATAAACGCAATCAGGTCTACATAATGACAGCCGACATAAGTAAACATGTCGCTGTTTTCGCAGGTGCACCAGTTTTGAAAGTTCGAGTCGCGATAGTACCACGGCTCAATCATCTGGGCCTGGGCCAGGCGAAAGTTTCCAAGTTTGCCGTCCTGATATTTTTTGCGAGCCATCAGGTTTCGATAATCGAATCTTTTGTGATATTCAACTCCGACGACCACACCCCGCTTATAGGCCAGGTCTGCGATTTCCTCAGCTTGGGCATATTTGAGTACCAGTGGCTTGACGATGCAGACGTGCAAACCATTTTCGACAGCAGCTTTGAGTATGCTGTAATGCAATTGGTCAGGCACTGCTATCACAGCCAGGCTACCCTGGCCTGCTGAAGCGAAAACCTCTTTATATATGTCTGGAAACTTCTCAGCTGGGTCTACCCTGGCTGGGTCCGGGTGCGGCACGAAACTCTGAGCGGGAAATGCTCGATGTAGCGTCGCGTCGTCCTGAAGCTCTCGTATCGGCTTGGCGTCCAGCGCGCAGACATGAATTTCGCCAAGGACGCCCTCTCGCTGAAGTTGATAAATCGTAGGCAAAAGTTGAACGCGAGTTATCATACCCCCGCCGACGACTATAACTTTTGGTTTTGTTGTCATAATAGTTTTTCCTGATTTTTATTAAAGTTCAAATTATCCCAAAAAAGTCAAATGGCTTTGCGTCTGGTTTGTTGGCTGTATTTTGTCATGTAGTCCAGGTGCTTGCGTAGTATTGCGAGGCATTTTTTTACGTCGCCCTTTTTCAGCCCAGCGAGGAGTTTGCGATGATAATCCAACGCCAAGTTTTCCTCGCCCTCGTGTTGAGATGTGAATACCGACGAAAATCGATGGTACTCATAAATGGCTTCGAAGGCTGTAGCCAGGGCCATGTTGCCGCTTGCCCGGACGAGTGCCTGGTGGAACTGCATGTCAAGTTTCAGGAACTCCGGCAGGTCGTCGACAGCCTGGGCCATGCTATCGACAAGCTCGGCCAGCTCGCGAAGTTGCTTGCGGGTGATGCAAGCACAAGCCCGCTCGATGGCTGGCAGTTCGATAGCTTTGCGGGCATCTATAACGTCTCCCAGGTCAACAGCTCTAAAGTCCGGCGGTAGAATTTCGTACGGCAGTTTCGCATGGGAGACGCTCTGGACATAGACTCCGGAATTCGGTTTGATGGACAGCACGCCAAGCTCGGCGAGGTTCGCCAGGGCCTTGCGCAGGGTGCCTCTGCTGACACCGACGCGATGGCAGAGGTCGCGCTCGGACGGCAGCCGATGACCTGGCCCGTAGGCTCCGGAGGCAATCAGGGCGATAATTTCACGCGTAACCGTATTGTCCAAACGCTCTCTGTTCATGACTGGCCTAGCCATATTGGTACAATAAATGTACCAATATGATTGCACGCAGTCAAGGGGAAAATTTAAAAAAAGGAGACAAGAGTCAGGATTCTGGAGACAGCAAAAAGGAAAAGAAGAAGAAAAAAAGAAAAGCCGCTGCCTTTCGGTTACGGCTTGTTAGCGTAGATATGTTTTCGCGTTCTTTCGCGTGTTTCGTAGTTTTCTCATGTCTCCTGTCTTCTGCTTTCACGCACAGGCTTCGCGGAGTGTTTCCGATTCGCCTGGCTGATATTGATGGTTCTCAGCTTGGTGGTCTTGGGTTTGCGGGGGCGTGATGCCGTAGCGTTTGAGCTTGGCGTGGAGCGTTGCTCGTGTGATGCCCAACAGCCCGGCTGCCCGCGTTCGCTGCCAACGGGTTTCGCGAAGTGCCCTCATAATGAACTCGCGCTCGGCAGTCTCCAACGAAAAATCTCCCGACGTTTTTTTTGCCACCGGAGCATTTTGCCCCGCAGGCTCGGCGGCGTTGCAGGCCTGGGGTTGGGGCTTGTCCAGCATGATGCTCTGGGGCGTTATCCACTTGCCCTGCTCCAGCAGCAGTGCCCGGTCGACGACGTTTTTCAGCTCTCGCACATTGCCAGGCCAATCATGGCCCATCAGGAACTGCTCCGCTTCGGGCGTCAAACCCTCGATGTCGTGGTTACAGATGTCGGACGTTTTGGCGAAAAACTTCGCCAGCAGCGGGATATCGCTCCGCCGACCGGCCTGGCCCAGAGCGGGCAGCTGAATCGGGAAAATGGCCAACCTGTAATAGAGGTCTTGACGGAAGCGGTTTTCCCGCACCTCGTGGAGCAGTTCGCGGTTGCTTGATGCGACGATGGTGGCGTTGCAGGCGATGTCTTTTGTGCCGCCTACTTTGCGGAACTTTTTTTCCTGGAGTACTCGCAGCAGCTTGGCTTGGAGGTCGAGGGGCATTTCGCTGATTTCGTCCAGGAAGATCGTCCCGCAGGCCGCTGCTTCGAACAGGCCTGTTTTCTCGCGGTCAGCTCCGGTAAAGGCGCCGCGAACGTGGCCAAACAATTCGCTTTCGAGCAGGCTTGCTGTCAGGGCGGCACAGTTTACCGCGACGAAATCGTTGTCTTGGCCCGCTCGCCAGGCATGCACTGCCCGGGCGACTTGCTCTTTACCTGTGCCGGTTTGGCCTACGATAAGAATGGGATTGCATCGGCTGTGTGCGACGGTTTTTATCGTATCCAGTGTGGCGAGCATGTCGCGACTCTTGCCTACGATGTCCACCGACTGCGGGCAGTTCTCGGCGAAGAATTCTTCCCAGCCTTCCGCGGCGCGGGTGTTTTGGTTTTCGTCAACTTGGTTGGCCAGGTGCAGCTTGGCTTGTGAGGTAGCTGTTTCGCGGGTCATGTAATATATCTTCCTTGATAAAGTTTCGTCGGCTTGTGTTTGAGTCGTGGGGGGGTATCCGTCATCGGGCCTGGTTGGGGTCTGGGGGCTAGGCGACTCTCATCACCGTAGCGAGTCTGCCAAGTTTGCGGATGATAGCTTTGTGTCGCAGGCAGACGGACGATTCGCTGATTTTGAAGACCTTGGCTATCTCGCGGAAGGTCATGTATTGCGAGTAGTACATCACCAGCAGCTGGCGGTCTTGTTGGCGGAG
>QNCB01000184.1 GCA_003644335.1 Planctomycetota bacterium
GAGCTATCGAAACCTGGCAGACGCCAGCCTTCCCGGTTTCACCACATTTACAATTGTTTTCAGCCCATCGGGTCAGGTTGTTACAAGAGTCGCCGGTGGAAATGTTGTATTTGCCCCCGGCGGCCTGTTTACCCCCGCAGCCACAGCTGTTTGGGATTTGAATACAGCAAACGCTGCCGCAAGTTCCACCGGCGCCACTGCTATCACCATGTTTGACTATCGGGAGTTGAATTTGCGAAGTGCTGCCGAGCGTATTATTTACCTCAACGAGTCAGGCCAGTTTTTGCCTATAAACGTATACACGGGACAGCTGTTCCCGAGGGAATAAAATTATGAAACATCTAACCGCAATCCGAAATCCGAAATCTAAAATCCGAAATCGTCCCGCTTTTACGATGATGGAGTTGATGATGGCCATCGGCATCTTCGCCATCGGCATGGGCCTGATAGCAGGCCTGTTCCCCGCCGCGGTGAAAGAAGCGGAATCGGCTGTCAAAGACTACGAAGGCCCAACAATCTGCCAAAACGGCCTGGCTATCGTAAAAGCGAGATTGACGCACCCATTGACAATTGGAAATATTGCAACAGAAATCGTGGATTGTTCTTCTCTCCTCGGCCCTTGTGATTTGCAGTATCCTAGCATAAGTCCCCTGGTTGTAACAGTTCCAGCTGATCAAAGACGATTCGAAGTTGGATATTTGGTTCTTGGCATGCAATGGAGTGGACGAAATGATTACACATTAATGTTGGCAGCATACGAAAAGCGTGACCCTAATAACACGGTGGTAACCGAAACACTCACTGTATCGTCAGTTAATCCTAACAACGACAATCCGTGTCCGGGCTACGTCCACGAGGATGCCACGGAGTTTACGATTACGGGAGGCACTCTGCCATCAGGAGACCGCGACAAGATAGTAGGCTCACCTGCTATTGATTACAGGAGCGATGGGAGCGGGCGATATGCAATAATTAGTGCAGTTGACGGAAATACTGTTTACATGGAGCGTTCCATTGGTGAGGACGCGCACGGCGTAATGGTTATAGTTGAGAAAAACGCCGGCGGTGCCATTCAGGACGGTAGTCCTGTTACTCAAATGATGATGACTCGCACGGCTTTGCGGGATTCAAGCTCTGGTGGTGGCGGCGGAGGGGGTATGCCGTCCCAGTAGTGCCCCCAGCAGTCGCGGGTCGTTTTTGGCTGCGGACCATCGGCTCTGCCGATAGATATAACAAATTTATGGTTAAATAAGCCAGACAGGCGGAAATATGAGAAATGTAAGTATACAAGCTGAAGTTTATCGTCGCGCGTCGAACATGGCTGCCGCTGGCTGGGCCCCTGCATGTTTTTGCGGGCAGAAGCGTGGCGTCCGTTGTCGGCGGGCTGGCCTGACGCTGATGGAGCTGCTGGTAACGGTGGGCATCATGGTCATCATGATCCTGACATTTGGCCAGATTCTCAGCTCCAGCCAAAAGGCGGTCAATGTGTCCCAAACAGCTATGCGAACAGGCTCAGCTGGCTCGGCGATAGAAAAAGTCATCCGCGACGACCTCCGAAAAATTACCAAAAACGGCTTTCTGTGCATAACGCAGGCTTCCGACGGCTCCCCCCGACTGGTCGCAGTTACCGCTGGGGTAACGCCGAGCAAGACCGGTACCGACATCGGCAACGGCGGAATTATCGCTCTGGGCCTGTGCGACAATCTGGCGGGGAGCTTGCCCATTTTTTACCACCAGGCATGGGTGCTGGCAGGCTCGGGTGGAACGCCTGGCGTTGGCTCTGATATTCTTAATTATGATATGGAAAGTGTTGTTAGGCTCCCGCGACATGATGCCTCTAACTATGACATGAATGAGTTGGCTGAGTTTGTTGGTCTTACTTGGGCACCGCCATCTAGTGATACGCCTAATCGATCGATAAGCCTCCCCACCAGTGATATTGACGATGTTGTCGCTCTCTGGCAGGTGTTAGCTAGTGAGAGTTACGCACTCAGCATTCAGTGGACTGATGGTACGGACACTGGCAATAATCTTAACTGGTATGGAATAGATGGGAGCGGGGGGAGTTACAGTATTACAGCCAAAACTAGCTGGAGCGGCGTCAATATTGCCAACGATCCAAACCAAATTGAATTTAACGCTGGCGGTGGTGCCTACCGTGCGTTGTGGACTAAGGATAATCAGAGCAATTGGCCCGTGGCTATTCGGATTCGATTTACGATATCCAACCCGGCGGTGATTGGCACAGAAGAGGCGTCGCGGGAGTATGAAATTATCGCCCCGGTGGGGCAGTGAGAAAGTTATCAGTTTTCAGTGTGCAGTTATCAGTAAAGGCAAAAACAGAAAAAGCTGGATTCCCCAGCACTTATTTGCAGTTTGTTAAAATTATTGACATAAGCCCGGAGACTTGCGGTGTCTTAAAGTTTTGCAAATAAGTGCTGGGGAATGACACGGGGGGGCTGATTACTGAAGGCTGAAAACTGACGGCTTGGAATTGGAGAAATACGATGAGACGGAAACATATATTTGGCGGCATTTTTGGTGGCGGCAGCCCGGGCCGGCGCGGGTCGGTGTTGCTGATGGTTATCGGCCTGCTGACGATATTAGCCCTGCTTGGCTCGACGTTTCTGTTCGTCGCCCGCTCGTACCGCAAGACATCCGAAGCCCTCACCTACAGATACCAAGCCACCCCCCTAGCCAGCGGCAGCCTAACCAGAGTCGTACAACTACTAAAAGAAGATTTGCGGATAGACCCCACCAACGGGCCATATGGCGCAACCAGTGCAACACCAGCCAATGCCTGGAAACAATTCATCGACTACCCGGCAGCGAGCACCAGTGCCACAGACCTGGAAAGCGACGATTGGCTGGCGAGTCTCGACCCGGTTGGCACAAGCTGGCCTCATATTACGAACATGTTCGACTATGATGCCACTGGAATGAACAATGTCTCTACAACATCAAATACTTTGGCTGATTCGGATGGCGACGGCATTGCTGACGCATATTACGCTCCGAGTACATCATCGTACATGGCCAAGGTCATGAACGAGCTTGGCGAGAAGTATTATGTCGGCGTGCGGGTGATAGACCTCGGCGGGCTGATAAATGTCAATACGGCATGTGGAACTGATGCCGCCCTTGGCGCCCAGCCCGTCTATAGTTCGCCTGTATTGATGGATATTTACAACTTCATTGGTTCTACCCTTTATACGCGACCGCCAACGCCAGACCCGCCTGGCCCAGGCCTTAATCGCGAACGCTACAACGCCGCGGCGGCAACGCCAGACGATATTAACACCAACATCGCTTTGCGTTTGCTTTCGCCCACAACCAATTACAACCCCTTTGCCATCGGCGATGAGATGTATCTCCGTTACTTGGGTACCGATGGCTTGACGGATACTGGCCGGTTATTCGAGGCCGGCCCACTGGCACCCAATTTTAGAAGATACCTGACAACATTCAACTGCTCACGAATACGGGTACGACATCCAGAGGCAAATAGTGACCCGTTGCTCGATTTCAGAATACAGACTGAGTTGAAATCGGCAAGCAGTACAGATGCGGAGGTATATGCAAGTATTCTGCGAATGCTCACCAAGTTGCCGGTTGGCAAGAATGATGGCGCAAGGCAACGGATGGCTACCCACTATGTGGCCAATCTCAAGGCCTACGAGGCCAATGGCTCAACAGGTTGGCCTTGGAGTTTTACCTGCCCGGACATTGGTACATACACCGCCTACGGTGTAGTTCCTCAGCCTGTCATAACAGAAGCGTTCGCCAAATTCACAAAGAGTACAGTGACTGAACCTCCACCCCCCCACGATGACAAGTGGGTGGCTGCGGTTGAGGTTTTTGTTCCAACGAATGCGGTAACGACGGGCTTGACCTTCAAGCTCGCTGGTCAGACTATTAGCCTCCCGACGGCAGGAAATCGAAAAGTTTACTGGAACTATGGCGGGGCTTATGCAACTCCAGCTGAAGCCCAGGTTGATTTGCCTGATTACGATGCGTCGTGGGTCCTTATCAGCGACCCCAATCTTAGCTTCTACGGCGGCAAGACAGTAAAGCTGGAAGCGACTAACGGGAC
>QNCB01000185.1 GCA_003644335.1 Planctomycetota bacterium
AAGAATTACACAAATCTTTACAGCGTCGAAAACCCTTGTTTTCCAGGTCTTATCTGGACAGAGAGCTTTGGCGTATTTGTTTTGTAATCTTTTACCAGTTAACCGGTTAACTAATCAACCAGTCAACAACCCCGCGGTTGGATTGCCGAAAATCGGTCAGTTTGAGTAATTTATTAACGAGCCAAGTTTGTGGGAGGATGTAGAGTTATGGCTTGAGCTTTGGTCTTTCAGATTTTCATTCCGAACAGTCGGTGTTTTTTGCAATTGCCTTCAAACTTCCAGCGTGCCGATGATGTCTTTTACGCTGTCGTCGCCATGGCTGGCGAGGTAATCCGCTATGCCCTGGCGGATGTCTGTGATGCATTGCGGGTTGACGAACAAAGCTGTGCCGATAGCCAGGCCTGTCGCCCCAGCCAGGAGGAACTCGATAGCATCGCTTGCGTATTGGATTCCGCCCATACCGATAATCGGCACGCCAGCGGGCCTGGCGACCTGCGAATATACGCGGTGCACCATCTGCACAGCTATCGGTTTTATCGCCGGCCCGCTGAGTCCGCCCGTGCCGTTGGCCAGGACGGGACGGCGGGTTTCGATGTCGATGACCATGGCGGTGAAGGTGTTTATCATGCTCAGCGCGTCAGCTCCGCCTTCCACCGCAGCCTGGGCGATGGCGGTGATGTCCGTAACATTCGGCGAGAGTTTGACGATGAGCTTGTTCCGCTGGCAGACTTTTTTAGCCTCAGCCGTAATCTGACGCACCGCCTGGGTATCCACGCCAAACTGAATGCCCCCAGCTTTGACATTCGGGCAGGATATGTTCAGCTCCACGCCGCGGACTATTTCCACATCTTCCAGGGCCTCGGCCACGGCGATATAGTCCTCCACCGTAACGCCGGCGATGTTGACAAACACCGGCAGACCCAGCTGCTCCAGTAGGGGGATTTTCTCCGAGAGGAAGACATCCAGCCCAACATTGGCCAGGCCTATGGCGTTTAACATGCCGCTGCGGGTCTCGACGACTCGCGGATAGTCGTTGCCCGCTCGCGGGGCTACGGAGATGCTCTTGGTGACGAACGCACCGAGTTGGCGGAGGTCTACGAAGTCGGCGTACTCATCAGCGTAGCCACACGTTCCGCTGGCGGTCATCAGCGGACAGCCAAGCCGCACCCCCGCGATGTCAACAGACAGGTCAACCGATTTGGATTTTGCAATTTCGGATTTCATGCAAGGGATTATACAGACCTGTCTATCGGTCAGCAATGGTTGGGCCTACTTGTCTATTCCCTACTTGCCTATTGCCTCTTACCCGTTCCCTGGCTTAGAATCCGCCTTTCTCAAAAGAGGAGCAAAAAAATGACGAACAGTTCCATACGATCGTTGGAAGAGATTTGGCCTATGCAGGCTAGTCTCAACGCCCGGGCTGGTTTCGACACCCAGGCCCTTGGCGAGGAGTTGCTGGCGGCAGCCGGGGACAAGCCCCTGCCGGACGATGTGGCCTTGCGGATCGGGCGGGCGTTGAAGAATTACATCGACGCCATGTCGGCTGAGTGCCATGAGCTGCAGGAGTGCTTATCGTGGAAGCACTGGTATCGCGAAGCTCGCCAGGGCAAGCAGTATCAGCTTCAGGACTTGCAGAACGCCCGGGTCGAGGCGACGGATATGCTGTTTTTCTGGGTAAGTATCTGTCAAACGCTGGGCCTGGCCCCGGCAGATATCTACCGCCTGTACGAAAAAAAACTGGGAATCAACCACACTCGTCAGGACGAAGACCGCAGCCAGGCGCAGCACGCTCAACACGAAGATGAAAACCGCGAGGTGGTCTAGCCTGGCCGGTGGTTTAATACAACCTTGAGCCTGTTGCACAATTCGGGCCTGACAAAATTTGACAAGTGAATAATACGCGTTTGGTGGGTATAACGCGGCCAATGGATTGATTTGAGCAATGCGAAAGGATTCCCATGGCTTATAATTTTCCGCCTTGCGATTGGAATCAGGCGTTTTTATAAAAAATTTTTGCCACACACTTTATAAACTTGGAGGCCAAACGGTCGAGCCGGTGTTCGGCCAGATTAAAGATGCTCGTGGTATTGACAAGTTTATGCGGCGAGGATTTGAAGCCTGCCGTAGCGAGTGGTCGCTGATATGCGCCACGCATAACATTTTAAAGCTGTGGCGTAGCGGAAAAGCCTGCTGGGCGTGAGAGAAACGAGCGTTTGGGCTGATTGGTACAATATTTTGTCTCAGCCGGCCAAACATGATTTGAAAATGTGAGAGAATTGAATTTGTGATAAAAACTGTATGAGAACGAGATTTTTGAGCCACCTCTCTTACGCAGCTATCGAATCCAACGGTTGGATTCGAGAATTATCGTGCAACAGGCTCGTCACATTCTTGAATACTGTTTTTCCTTTTTTATTATTTATTATCTGCCAGAGCGAGAAATTCATCAGTCTTTATCAGATAATCGTAGCCAAATGTTTTTATGTGCGGTAACCGCGTGGATTCAAATGCATCATTTGTGGCATCTTCCACAATAAGCACCTTGTATCCACGTTCTCTTGCACTATGAACGGTTTTACCGAGACACGCACCAGTATGTCCGCCGACAAATACTATGTGTCGTGTTTTGAGATTTCTCAAAACATAGTCGAGGCTTGATGAAGGAAACGAATCCTGACCCGTCTTAGCCAATACATATTCATCTTCGCGAACGTTATATTGACGCATAGGACAGGAGTTCTTCTTATCAATATGATGCGGCCATTTGGAAGTATCAGAACCGAATTCATCAATGAAATGGTCGTATGTTACCGGATTAAGATCCATACCGTCCTTAAACGCATAACCCCAATGTATAAAAATCATAGGCATCTTTATTTTCCGGCACGCATTGGCGACTTTAACGGCATTGGGCAGTGCTACATCGATAGAGAAATCTTTTGCTGCATCATAATCTTCAGCGGTCATGCCATCTTCCAACCAACGTGAGTGCATCTTTTCATTCGTCGTGCGTTTTCCACGCGTACCCGGCTTGGGGGCGTTGCCTTGAAAATCCACCGACACAAATGCACAGTCATCAAAAAAACTAAGTGGTATGGTCATCTATTTTTTCTTTTTTTTACATTGTGGGCATCCACGAGGGATGCCCTACTGGGTTGCTTCTTCGGGAACATTTTGATGACTATCGGATAATCCGGAACGGTCACGTTCTTGAGAACCGTGACTCCATTTTCCGTCTTCTCCGACCATTCGAGGTCGGTGCGCTCGCCGGTGAGAATGTCGATGGCGATGGGGTTTTCGTAATCCGTTGTCCCGATCGTAATATTGCAGAAGTCCGGCTCTCGCCAGTCTTCGGCCCGTACCGGCATCCAGACCGCAATCATCAATTCACCCTCGGGAGTGGTGAATGCGTATTTGCGCGGGGTCGTCAGTTCATTCATGGGGACGACGCCTTCCCACAGTGCGGGATTGCTGCCGTACGGGCGTTTCCACGCGGCACCGGTTCGGCCTTGTTTACGGTCGAGTGGAACGCCTATTTTCAGGTCGATCGGCTTGACGCCATCGGAAAACAGACCGGTGATTCGCTGCATGGCATAGTAGCCGGGCCGTGGCGCTGCATCCTGCGTGCGTGTCAGAGAAAAGCCACCTTTTTCAGGATGACGCTTGTCGAACCACGGCCCGCGGTTGAAGCAGAAATAAAAGTTTTTGGTTACGATGTCCGGAATGCTCAGAGTTTCAATCAGACGCCTGGCAAGATACTTGGCCTGAGTGTTTTCCGTATGGCCTTCGTAGATGAACAGTCGTTTTGCGCCCATCTCAATCACATTGAAGCTCAGCTTGTTCATCTCCTTTTGAGTCAGAGCCGTCTTCCCGTGGTACTGGAATACAGGGATACCCCACTCGGTCAACCATATCTGAAAGTCGGGGCGGCCTGCTTTGATGGCTTCCTCTTTCAACCTGCGCATTTGCGAAAGGAAGGTGTGGTCGTCATCGGCACTGACAAACCCGTCGCGTTTGAGGCAATGCTCACCACCCCATGGGATGAGTTCCGGGGTAACACTATATGGGTATGGATGGTCGCTGACGCCATCG
>QNCB01000186.1 GCA_003644335.1 Planctomycetota bacterium
AGAAAAGGCTGGGGAAATCATCCCGAAAATCGTCCGCGTCATCGCAGCCAAGCGCCCCGCCGGGGCCAAGCCCATCAGCCCGCCGACGATTTGTCCGTGTTGCGACAAGCCTTTGACCTGGCGTGATATCCCCGAGGGTTTTGTAGGCTTTCGATGCGTCAATTCAAACTGCGAAAGGTACCTCGAGCGGCGTGTGGCGAAGAAAATGCCGCAACAATGCAGGACCAAGCCGACGAAGCAAAATCCCCAGGGCACGGGTTGCGACGAGCCGGTCGAAGCCATCGATCACATGCCGGATTTGCTTTGCACGAACGCGGAATGTCCCGCGAAAATTTGTGCTGACATCGAATTTTTCGCAGGCCGGGGGCAGATGGATATCGAGACGCTAGGTCCGGAGGTGATTGACCAGCTTGTCTCAGCGGGGCTGGTGCGTCATGTTGCAGACCTGTACGAGCTGCGAGCGGAGCAGGTAGCTGGGCTGGATAGGCTGGGCGAGAAGTCCGCCAAAAATCTCATCGACGCCATCGAGGCTTCGAAGTCTCGTCCGTTAGCCAAGCTAGTCGCGGCCCTGGGGATAAAGCATGTCGGCAATCGGGCAGCGGAGATTTTGACAGGCCATTTCCGCTCGCTAGACGCGATAGCCCAGGCCAGAGTCGAGGATCTCGCCGAGCTGCGCGACATCGGCGGAAAAACAGCCTCCGCCGTCTACGATTAGTTCCACAGCGAGGCGGGACGCAACACCCTAGCCAGGCTCCAGGCCCTGGGCGTTGCAACGACCCAGGCCTCGCCCGAGCCGACCGGCCCGCAACCCCTAGCTGGGCTGGTCGTCGTGGTTACCGGCACGCTGGAAAATTTCTCGCGCGACCAGGCCTGCGAAGCAATCACCGCAGCTGGCGGACGAGTTACATCGAGCGTATCGACAAAAACTGATTTCGTAGTAGCAGGCCAAAACGCAGGCTCCAAGGCAGACAAAGCCAGGCAACTCGGCGTGGAGGTAATAGACGAAGACCAGTTCCTCCAAAAACTCGCCGCCGTCGGAAACCAAGACAAAGCCCCCTCGCCACCAGGCCCATTGTTTGGATAATTGACTGTTTGTTTCGTTCTGTTTTTCGCTGTTTGTTTTTTTTGCTTTTACTGACAACTGACCCAGCACTTATTTGCATAAACCCAAAGTCGTCGTTCTTCCGTTCGACTTAATCATTGGCCGAATGTAGCAAATAAGTGCTGGGGACAACTGACTACTTAAAATTTGGAGACATGACATGAAAAAGCATCTGAAAATTCTCATGGCTGGGGCGTTGGTCGTCGTGCCCCTGGCTGCTACTGTGTGGGTTATCGCATGGATCGGCGGGATGTTCTCGGGCATGGGGTACTCGCTGCTGGAGACGCTGGGCCTGGCGGAAAAGTTCAACGCCACCTACGAGCCATACGCCGGGGTCGTCGGGGTTCTCGCCGTGCTGGTCATGGTTTATCTCGTGGGCCTGCTGGCCAACTTCTGGATGTTCCGCAAAGTCTTTGGCCTGGTCGACCGCCTGCTCAGCTCGCTGCCGGGCATCAAAACCATATACGAATCCATCCGCGACCTGCTGACGCTCTTCGGCGGCGATTCGAAAAACATGGGCCATGCCGTGCTATACACCCCGCCGGGGCTGGGCTATAAACAGCTGGGCATCTTGACCAACGAGCACCCCGCGGGCCTGGCTGAGGGAGACAACCGGGTCATCGTCTATCTGCCGATGGGATACATGATCGGAGGGCCTTGCGTTTACGCCAGACGTGAGGATGTCGAGCGGCTGGACATGTCCGTCGAGACAGCCCTGAAACTCTCCGCCACCGCGTTCATAAGCACAAAAAGAACAGACGCAAAATAACCGGCAACCCCTCATGCCACAGCGGTCGGAGCTGCTTCGGTTAGTTCCGCTGAGTTCAGTAGGCTTACGGGCTGTCGGCAGGCAAAGCCAGCCTCTTGCTCGTGCCAGTGGGAAACTTCGTCTTCCCCAAGCAACCAACACAAGCTGACCGCTCGCCCGGCGTGTTCGTATGGAAAGTCCACAATGCCGCGCGAAAAATCTCGCAGCTCCACGCCGATCTGCTCCAGCTCGTCCAGGCAGGTTTGCAGCGTGTCCACAGAAGCGACGAGACTCTGACGGGCAGTGTCAAGCTGACTGTGCGACCCTGCCTGCTCAGCGGAATCGATCAACTCCTCCAGCTCCAGCAGGTTCGCGTATTCCCGAACGACCTCGCGGACAATCCGACGCACCAACACCAGCGAACGATTGGCCTGGGCCAAAGTGAAACACCTTTTGTTCGCCTGGCTAGAGGCGACAACTTCCATACTCCAATCAGTAATGCTCAACTTTTTCTCCCGGTCAGCATAGGCCCGCATCACAGAGAACGAGCCAAACTTGTCCAGCGACGAACCCATCACAAAGCCGTCGCGTAGAATCTCCTATCGGCCAAGGAGAGAGTAAAACATGAGAAAACCAGTAAAATACTATACTGCCCTTTCAGGGCGAACTTGATAGCGAATTTGAACCCAGGGCGTTGCCCTGGGCTGAGATATATTAGCCCTTCGGGCTGAAGAAAACCGTGAACGGTTACTTTTTTCTTTTCCTTTTTTTTCTTTTCTAATTATATTCCTCTTTGCGTTCTATGCGTTCTGTCGCGGTAAATTTTTTTCTTTTCTTTTTCTTTTTTTTGTCATTCCCGCCTAGGCGGGAATCCATGAGGCTAGCGCATGACACGAGAGACGAAAAAATCTGCTGCTGCTTTTACTCGGGCGAGCAAGGTGCTGGTTGGCGGGGTGAACTCGCCCGTGCGGTCTTTCGCTGCGGTGGATGGCAGCCCGCCAATAATAAGCTACGGAGCTGGGGCGAAAATTTTCGACATTGACGACAATGAATACACCGACTACGTCGGCAGCTTCGGCCCAGCCATCCTTGGACACGCTCCCGAAGCAGTAGTTACCGCGGTGGGCAAAGCTGTGCGAAAAGGAGCCAGCTTCGGCGCGCCTACTCAAACGGAAACACTCCTGGCTGAGCGAATCGTCGCCGCCATCGGCTCGGCGGAAAAAGTTCGTTTCACCAACAGCGGCACCGAAGCGGTGATGACCGCTATCCGCTTGGCCCGCGGCGTTACAGGGCGAGAGAAGGTTCTGAAATTCACAGGCTGTTACCATGGCCACGCCGACGCGATGCTGGTCTCAGCTGGCAGTGGCTGCGCGACACTGGGCGTGCCAAGCTCCCCCGGCGTGCCAAGCCAAGCTACCGCTAATACTCTGCTGGCACCCTTCAATTCCGCCGAGGCGGTAGCGGAAATTTTCCAACGGTCTGGCAAGGAAATCGCAGCGGTTATCGTCGAGCCGGTAGCGGGGAACATGGGCGTAGTCCCGCCGGGCGATGGTTTTTTGCAAACCTTGCGAGAGGCCTGCGACCAGGCGGGGGCTATGCTGATATTCGACGAGGTAATGACCGGCTTTCGCCTAGGCCCCGGCGGGGCGCAGAAACTTTACGACATCAAGCCAGATCTCACGACGCTGGGCAAAATCATAGGCGGGGGCATGCCCGTCGGAGCCGTCGCAGGCCTGGCGGAGATTATGGACAACCTCGCACCAGCCGGACCTGTGTACCAGGCGGGGACGCTGTCGGGCAACCCCGTAGCGATGGCTGCGGGCCTGGCTGCGCTGGAAACAATCTCAGCTGACGACGAGTTCTACGACAAACTGGAACAAACTTCCGCCCAGCTCGAAGCAGGCATGCAGGCTGCGGCAGCGGGCGCGGGCCTGGCCAATCGCGTCTGCATAAACCGCGTCGGCTCGATGCTCTGCCTATACTTCTGCCCCGGGCCTGTCGCCAACTACGCCCAAGCCAGCCTAGCCAACGCCCAAGCCTTTGGCGTCTACTTCCGCCAGATGCTCAACCGGGGCGTCTACCTCCCGCCAAGCCAATTCGAAGCCATCTTCGTATCCACAAGCCACAGCAGCGAGGACATCCAAGCCACCTGCACCGCCGCAGCCCAAGCCCTGGCTGCAGCAAGGGAAGTAATGTAAACGCCGCACCTTGGCCGATAACATGTTAGAAGCAATATCGAAT
>QNCB01000187.1 GCA_003644335.1 Planctomycetota bacterium
TCCGCCCGGCGTAGCTGCCGCGTTGCAGGCCTTCGATTTCGCCCAGGCCTTCGTCGCGCGGCATTTGGTTTAGCTTGGCGTCGAGCGTTTCTTCCTCGGGCACGAGATATTTGGTAACATCCTTTTTGCGGGCCTGGTCGTAGTAGCCGTCGAAGTGGACAGTATGGCCTTCGATTTTCAGCGGAATTTCTTCCTTGTTATCGATAGCCTGCTGGCGAATCCACGCGACGTCCTCAGCCGAGTCGTCGCAGACAGCCACCTTCGCGGGCGCGCAAAGCTCTATCGCCTGGGCGACGAACTCCATTACTTCTTCGTTGTTCAGTGCTTCCAACTTAGCCAGGCTAGTTGGGTCCATGTTCTTACTCAGTAGGGCGGCATATTTGTCGTCCATGATACTCCTCGATATAGCCCAGGCTGTCCAATTCAGTTAGTACTGTGCAACAGAAATTCCGCCCCAGCCTAAAAAAGCGGACACATTTAATACGAAATCCACGCCCCGTTGTCAACCCCCTACCCGATTCACAGCCATCCCATAGACGGCAGAAATTCGGTTGTTAGTCGCATTTTAACCAATAAATATACGGGGCTGCGGCTGGGTCGTCAGAATGTCAATCCGCATTTTTTTTAGCTCCGTAGGAGCGGCATCTTTGTGTTGGCCTGTGGAACAGTTTAAGATGTCGCTCCTACGGAGCTTGGTGACTGGCTGTCTTTTTTCTACAAAGATTCCGCTCCTACGGAGCTAGAGCAAAAAAAAACATGAACGGTTACCTGCTAGGAAGCAGTTGCCGCAACCCCGACGGCTGCCATTTCCACTAGCGCCTCCGCTGCGGTGCGGACGTGCCCGGCTGTGGTAACAGGCCCGAAGCTCAGCCTGCATGTGCCGCCGGGGTGTGTGCCGATGGTTTCATGGGCCAACGGCGCGCAGTGCACGCCGGGCCTGGTCAGAATCGCGGGGGTGTTCTCCCCGCCCGCTTCCAGCAGCCTGGCCAGCTCGCCGGGCGAGACGCCCGCGATGTTTACGCTGAAAACCCCAGCCCGATGGGCTACATTCCGAGGCCCGTAAACCGTCAGGCCTTCGACGCCATCGGTAATTTTCATGAACAGCTTGCAAAGTTCCTCGTCGTGCTTGCGAATATCAGCTACGCCCCGGTTCAGCACCCAGGCGACACCCTCGCTAAGCCCAGCTATGCCGATTGCATTGTGCGAGCCGATCTCGTATTTGTCGGGCATGGTGGCTGGCTGGTAGGGCTGTTCGCTAATCGTACCCGTGCCGCCTTCCTTCATGGTATGGCAGAGTTTTTCCGCGCCGGGCCTGACGTATAACACGCCCGTGCCCAAAGGCCCGAGCAAACCCTTATGGCCCGGGAAGGCTACGAAATCCGCACCGATAGCCTGGACATCCAGCCCCACATGACCTACCGACTGGGCGGCGTCGATGAGATACGCTACGCCGGCTGAGCGGGCGATTTGGCCTATCTCCACGATGGGCTGCATCGTGCCGGTAACGTTCGAGACATGCACACAGGAAATCAATTTGGTGTTGGCGTCGATGGCCCGGCGGACGTCGCCGGGGTCTACCAGGCCGGTCTTGGGATCGCACGGCACGAAGCGAGGCTCCAGCCCGGCCTGAGCGGCAAGAGCATTGTATGGCCGAAGCACGGAGTTGTGTTCCATGGCCGTGGCAACGGCATTGCAGCCTGGCTCTACGGTGTTCAGCAAGCCTCGGATGACAGTGTTGAGAGCTTCGGAACAGTTCATCGCCAAGACGATTCGGTCGGGACTTTCGGCGTTTATCAGCCGGGCCAGCCGCTTACGACAGGTAGCCAGAATTTCCTCGCACGCCCGCGCTTCAGCATAGGCACCCCGGCCCGCCGAAGCGCCGCAACCCTCGGCAAAAGCGACCATCGCCTCAGTAACCGCCACAGGCTTGGGGAAGCTCGTAGCCGAGTTGTCCATGTAAATGCGTTGCATTGATTAGTTATCAGTTATCAGCTGCCAGTAATCAGTAAAAACAGAAAGATGCTAACGAGGCAATTTGTTTCCTATTCGGTTGTTCGCCCTTTATCCAAGGCCTGGCGAATTCTATCCGGGTGGCACCGGAGATCGAGGACTCGCCAAACGACTGCCAGATCATTTTCGAGTACATAATATATAGCATAGGGAAATCGCTTGGACAAAAGTCGCCGGTAACCAGAAACTTTGGGATGGATACCGGCATAGATCGCGAGGGAGTCGATGTCGGAGAACATGGAATCGAAGAAGTACTCGCCAACGCCTTCAGCCTGCATCTCATAAAACAGGCGTCCGGCATAGATATCTTCCACGGCTGAAGAGAGAATTTTGATCTTCATTCAAACCGCTTTCTGAGTTCTCGCTTCGCTGTCTCCCAATCTGCGATTCGTTCCTGGCCGGCGGCAACTCTGGCCTCGGTTTCTTTGAGAACGTCGTTGTGCCACGGAGGAGACTCCAGCTCAGTTTCGCTTTTTGACAACTCTGTCCACAAGGTCTCCATGGCTTGGAGCTTCTCCACGCGAGACATCTTTTCAATTTGGAGTGTGTTTGCCATGATTCTATTATTCTAATACTTCCAAACCCTGAAATCAATTCTCGTCTCTGCCAAGCCAAACGACCATGGCTACCCAAACTATTGCCTATTTATCACCATCAAGAATCCGCGGATTTCACGGAATTAGAAGGGATTTCACAGATTTTTTTTGATTAAAAAAAGAATCCGTGTAATCATCTTTTGAAAAATCCGTGTAATCCGTGGACTGTTTTTGCCTATTTGCCTAATCCCTATTTGCCTAATCCTAAAACAATTTGCCCAGTTCAGGCATGTCGCCTATCAGGGGCAGGGCGTATTTTATGTAGCTGGCGGTGATGCCGTTGCCCGCTCTGTTTATAAAGTTCTTTGGCAGGTCTTTGGTGTGCTTGGCCACCTCTGCCAGCTCTGCTCGATGATAGGTTATGCTGTATTTTTCACCCTTGGCCCGTTTCATAACGACCGTGCCATCCGTCTCGCCAGCCAGGGCCAACTTGGCAGCGGTTCTGCCACACTCGCGGGCCTCGACCTGGTCCACCGGCGAGGCGAACCCCGCGAAACTCCGCTGCAGATAGCCATACGTGTCAGCCCGGACGCGAAGCTTCTCTCTGCCGATTTTCACCTTCTGCTTGATAATCTCGCTGAGGAAATCGCCCAGAGCACCGCTGCCGGACAGCTGGGCATTGCCATGACTGTCGCGCTCGACGGTATGCCCCAGCCGCTCAGCCAGGCTCACCGCCATGGGCGTGCCGGTCTCGTCTTTTATGCCCTCGGACACCGCGATAAGGCATCGGCCTCGCTCGGCGTAAACCTCCGCGACACTGTCGCAAAACTCATCGAGATGAAACGGTATTTCCGGCACATATACCAGGTGCGGGCCACAGGTGTTGTCCTGCCTGCCCAGGACGCTCGCCGCGGTCAGCCAACCGGCATCGCGGCCCATAACCACGCTGACCTTTACGCCCGGCAGCGACGCGCTGTCGCGGTCTTCGCCAGCGAAGGCCGAGGCTACGAACCTCGCCGCCGAGCCGTAGCCTGGCGTGTGGTCGGTTACTCGCAGGTCGTTGTCGATGGTCTTTGGCACATGAAAGCAGTTCAGATCGTAGCCTGAAGACTTGGCCATTTCGTTGATTATCCTGGCCGCGTCGGCAGAGTC
Organism: Planctomycetota bacterium; assembly: GCA_003644335.1. The sequence goes on from QNCB01000187.1 coordinate 3,699, forward strand.
GTTGCCGCCGATGTAGAAAAAATAGCGGACGTCGTTCTTGCGGAAGACTTCGAAAATATGCTCGCAATATGCTTCGTCGGGCTTGTCTCTGCTCGAGCCAAGCGCAGCTGCGGGCGTGTTTGCGATGCGCTCCAACAGCTTGGCGTCAGGCTTGCGGAGGTCGAAAAACTTTTCGTTCACGATGCCGCGGACACCATGGTTGGCTCCGAGAATTTTCGGTATGGACTTGCTGGCTTTGAGTGTTTCGATAATGCCGACCAGCGACTGGTTAATCACAGCCGTCGGGCCACCGGACTGACCTATGACCGCATTACCTTTAACGATATTGCTCATTTTCAAAAATCTCCTTAATAGAAGTTATCAGTTATCAGTAAAAACTGAAAAAGA
>QNCB01000188.1 GCA_003644335.1 Planctomycetota bacterium
AATAGCTGTCCGCGACCAGACCTTCTCGATGCCGATTGCGTTTATCATATCGACCGAAACCTTCAAGCCACGCAGCAGAGTTACCGCTGGGGTGTATGGCGTGTCGTTGGCGGCGATGCTTTTGCGGTAGGCTTTGAGGTTCAGGAAGAAGCACGGCGCCTCGATGGTATCGATGACCTTCCATGCCTTTTCGCTGACCGACAACATAGCCAGGCCCGGCGGCAACATGAACGCCTTTTGGCTGCCCGAAGCTACGATGTCCACGCCCCACGCGTCGGTCTCCAACGGCAACACGCCCAGGGCGGTGATGGCGTCGACGATCAGCAGCGCGTCGGTGTCGCGGACGACCTCGGCGATGGCTTGCATGTCGCACGCCGTGGCTGTGGATGTCTCGCTGTAAACGGTAATGACCGCGCCGTATTGGCCCGTGGCGAGTTTCTCTTTCACCACATCAGCGGTGAGGGCTGTGCCCCATTCGAGTGTAACTTCGTCGACATCCAGTCCGTAGACCTTGGCGACTTTGACCCATCGCTCGCCGAACTTTCCGCCGTTGGAGATGAGAACTTTTTTGTCCCGCGGGACGGCACATGCGATAGCTGCTTCCATCCCAGCGGTGCCCGAGCCTGCTATGGTCAACACGTCGTTGGACGTCTTGTAGATTTTCTTCAAACCGTCGTTGACAGCTGCGAACATATCGCGGAACTGGGCTGTGCGATGGTGGAAGATAGGCTTGGCCATCTCGTTGAGAACTTCCGGGGGGACGTCTGTGGGACCTGGCGTGAATAAACGATTTTTAATCATGGGATGTTTACCTCCATCCTAAAGGGTTCTGTGCCAGGAACAAGCCAGCTAAGTTACAGGCCCTTCCTGCAACCGCCTCACCGACACCTTGAGCGGAAGATTCTATCCGAGTCCCCCAGCCTGTCAACAGAAAAAATAAAAAAATTATCAGCCTTCAGTTTTCAGCCTGCAGTAATCAGTAAAAACAAAAACAGCGGAACACGAATGGCACGAATTAAAACGAATGAAAGCGAATTTTGTTTTTAACTTTTTTCCTTGTCATTCCCCAGCACTTATTTGCAGTGAGTGAGAATCGTTGGCCCAGGCTAAAAGACTAACTGTGTTTTAAAAAAGTTTTGCAAATAAGTGCTTGGGAATCCATTTTTTCTTTTTACTTTAGCTCTGTAGGAACGGTATCGTGGTTGCAAACACCGCAACCACGGCACCCAACCTGGATTTTCCCTACTTGCCCAGCTCAAACTTTATATCGCCGGCGACGATGGTCATGACGGCTCGGCCTTTGAGTTTGAAGCCTTCGTAGGGGCAGTTGCGACTTTTTGAGGCGAAGGAGTTTACGCGGACGGTCCAGCGTTTTTTCGGGTCGATTATCGTTACGTCCGCAGCTTGGCCCGTGCCCAGCGTGCCGGCGTCGCGGTCGAGAACTTTGGCAGGGCCTGCTGTCATTCGCTCGATAAGCACAGGCCAATCGCAGATTTTCGTATCGATAAGCGCCTTGGCGTACAGCCCGAGTGCGACGTCCAGACTGATTACGCCAAACGGAGCCAGGGCGAACTCGAGTTCCTTTTCCTCCGCGGAGTGCGGAGCGTGGTCTGTCGCGAGACAATCTATCGTGCCGTCAGCTACGCCTGCCCGCAGTGCCTCGATGTCAGTCAGGGTTCGCAGCGGCGGATTCATTTTGAAGTTCGGATCGTAGGTCATGCAGGCTGCGTCGCTGAGCAGCAGATGATGCGGAGCAGCCTCAGCTGTTATGGTCAGGCCATCCGCCTTGGCCCGGCGGATAAGTTCCACGCTGCCTGCCGAGGAAATATGCATCGCGTGATATCGTCCGCTGGTGCGTTTGAGCAGTTCCAGGTCTCGGCGGAGCATAATTTCCTCGCCGCTTGCTGCGATGCCCCCCAGGCCCAGGCGGACGGCGATAGGTCCGGAGTTCATCGACCCGCCGAACAGGCTGGGGTCTTGACAGTGTTGCAAAATCGGAGCTCCCAGCATGGACGCGTATTGCATCGCCCGCTGCATGACGGTCGTGTCAGCTACGCCCAGGCCATCGTCGGTAAAGGCGACCGCCCCGGCCTGGTGCATCAGGCCCATCTCAGCCAGCTCGACCCCAGCCTGGCCTTTCGTGATGCAACCCACCGGCAGGACGCGGGCGAGATTCGCCTCAGCTGACCGCTGCAGAACGTACTGAATGGCGATGTTGTCGTCCAGTGGCGGGTGCGTGTTTGGCATGGCACAGATGGTCGCAAACCCCCCAGCCACGGCTGCAGCTGAGGCCGTAGCGATGGTCTCTTCTTCCTCATGGCCCGGCTCGCGACAGTGAACATGAATGTCGATAAGACCAGGCGCGACGATTTTCCCCGTCGCGTCGATAACCCTCGCGCCGCGGAGATCAGCCTTGGTAGTGGAGCCTACTTTTTTAACGACGCCATTGGCCAGGACGACATCGCAAACTTCGTCCCGCCGACTGGCTGGGTCTATCACTCGTCCGTTTTGGATCACGATCTTGGCCATGCTTGCCTCGCCTTGTAACAAGAGCAACTGTTCGATAACTCCGTGTACAATATCGCCCAGGCTGTGAATGTGCGAGAAAATTTTCCCCTATTCCCTATTTCCCTACTTGCCTGTTTTCCAGCCCTTGCGTGGGTGGGAGCGTTCGGATATCCTTAGGCTTTGCACTTTCTCCCGTGTTGAGGACTGAAGATGACCGAGACTGACGCTTATGATGTGGTGATTATCGGGGCTGGGCCTGCGGGGCTTGCCGCGGGACTCTACGCTGCGCGCGACGGATTCAAAACCCTGCTGCTGGAAAAAAACGGCCTGCCCGGCGGCCAGATTATGCTCACCGAACATATCGAAAATTACCCAGGCTACGAGAAAATCGGCGGGTTCGAACTCGTCGAAAAAATGAAGTCGCAAACCATGAGTTTCGGAGCGGAGATTGTCGTCAACAAAGCTGTTACCGCTATCGTGGAAGGGTCCGATGGCCTGTTCGAGATCGAGACCAGCTCTGGCGAGACGAGCTACCGCAGCCGGGCTGTTATCTTGGCGCCGGGGAGCGACTACCGACAGCTTGGCATCCCCGGCGAGGTCGAACTCCGCCAGGCTGGCAAGGTCAGCTACTGCGCGACATGCGACGGGGCGTTTTATCGCGACAAGGAAGTGCTGTGCATTGGCGGGGGCAATACCGCGGTGGAAGACGCTGTCTACCTGGCCAGCCGATTCGCCGCCAAGACCACGCTCATCCACCGCCGGCGAGAGTTTCGGGCGCAGCAGGTGCTGGTGAAGGAACTCCACGCCGCCGCGAAGGAACACAACATCGACATCCTCCTGCCATTCGTGCCGGTGGAAATTGTCCCCAGCAATGACGGAGCGGAGATTGACCATGTGAAAATTCGCAATGTGGAAACCGGCGAAGTACAGCAGCTGCGTGTCGACGGCGTGTTCGTCTTCGCTGGGATGGTTCCCAACACGCAGTGGCTTGCGGATATTATAAAGCTGGACGAGGCTGGTTATATCCCAGCTGACGCGTCGACGATGAAGACTCCCACGCGCGGCATTTTCGTAGCTGGCGACTGCCGGGCTGGAGCTTCGATGCAATTGGCAACAGCGTGCAGCGACGGCATAGTAGCAGCGATGGGCCTGCGCGACTTCTTCCGAGACCCGACCAGCTGGACAACACAAACGACACAGGAAATAAAAGGATACTGAAATCGTGACTGAAAAAACTGACATTGACGCTGCTGGATATTTTGGCCCGTATGGCGGGCAGTATGTTCCCGAGACGCTCGTGGCCGCGTTGAAACAGCTTACCGAGGAGTTCGAATCCGCCTGGGTAGACGACGCTTTTCGCGCGGAGTTCGACCGCTGCCTGCGGGAAATCGCCGGCAGGCCCAGCGAGCTTTATTTCTGCAAAAGGCTGACCGAGCAGCTCGGCGGAGCGAAGATATATCTCAAGCGCGAGGACATGAACCACACCGGCGCGCACAAAATAAACAACACGCTTGGCCAGGCTTTGCTGTGTCTGCGGATGGGCAAGAAGCG
>QNCB01000189.1 GCA_003644335.1 Planctomycetota bacterium
GTTACCATGGTCGTAACAGGCGGAGCTGGGGCACCGCTGTATGGCAAGGTTAAAAACGCGAAAAAACAAAACCCCCACTCCAGGGCGTTCGCCGCCAAGCACCACTACTGCCTGCTGACAATCGACGGCGACACCTGCACAATGAAAGTCTTCACACCAAAAGGCGAGCTAATAGACACACGCACTTGGGCAGGACGAAAAGGGAAATAGAAAACCAACAGGGCAATGCCCCCGTGTCATTCCCGTCAAAGCGGGAATCCAGAGAAACTCGCCGGGTTTCAAATTTGCCCAAGGAATGACAAAAAAAGAAAAAACTTGGACGGGAGGTCCAAGCCACGTTTTTCTCGTATTTTGTGGTGTCTTTTAGATACTTCGCTTGGCTACGATAACCCGAATGCGGTCGCCGACGTTTTCTGCCCGGTCGGATATGTGGGCGATGTTCTTGATGAGGTCGCGGAAAAGTATCGTCTCGATTCCCTTGTCAGGCTCGGAAAAAACCTGCTCTATCAGCACAGCTTCAACATTGTCCACTTCGCTTTCCAGCTCGTCGACCTTGCCGACGATGACCGCGGCGTTTGTGAAATCGGAAAACAGTTTCTCCGCAGCCTGCACCATCGCCGCAACCGTTCGGCAGCAGATGTCCACAAGCTGCAACAGCTGCGGAGCGTATCGTTCGGGGATGGCTATGTGCTGATTCCATATCATGCGGATCGCGGACTCAGCCTGGTTTGGCACTTTGTCCATAGTCTCAAGCAGACCCATGATGTCGCCCCGAGACTCGGGAAAGAGCGACTTGGAATACATCAAGACCTCGATGTCCTGGCGAATATCGTCAGCCTTGCTCTCAGCCTTGTGAACCTCGTCGAAGGCAACCTTGGCCCTGGCCCGGTCTGGCTGGGAGCAATACTGCTCCACAGCTCGTTGAAAAGCCCCCGTGCACTCCAGCACGCTCGAACAATACTCCGACATCTGTGATTGAATCTTTTTCTGCTTGTTTACAAATAGCATAATTTTTCCGTTTCCGTAAACTTCATTAAATCAGACTCGCTCCAATACCAGCCAGTCTCGCAATACACTTCTATACAGGCCAATATATCGATCGCGGAGCTTTTTAACAAGAGATTATTCTTATAGCCCAGCCTTCAATGTTACGAAGTTCTTCGTTACTTATCATCCTGCTGTCGGATAGTACGCTGTGTATGAAAGCCAGTGCTGGCCAATCAACGGCAAAGGGCTGGTTGCTGTGTTTGCAACGCCGCCACACGCGAAATAAAATTTTCTATCAGTGGCGTTTTGCATTCATTCATCCGCCGGGCCACGCTTGTCAAGGGGCGTCTTGGACACCGCCAGAATATCATTTGCAAGTTTATGGGCTTGGGTTCCAAATTCATCCGGATCGATTTCATCGATCAGGTTCCAACTATCAAGATAGCCTCCTGGATTATTGGCGATGTTCAAAACAAACTTACGCATCGCAACGAGATAGGTATCCTCGTCCTGGTAGCGACTGGCTGAGGCGCCTATCTCGGCGCGGAGAAATTCGGACACTTCGCCTGACCGCCCAATGAGCACCCGATATGCTTCTCGTGTTAAGAAATCTGTATCCATTGTTTCAATGTACAGAAAATTGCAGAGCATCACAATACCCATGCTCGCAGGATATATTGGGCCAGGAAAATCGCGGCGATGGCGTAGACTATCAGCGGCACTTTGCGAGGCTGGCGGGAGCAGAGATGGCCTAGCGCGTAAAAAATAAAACCCGCGCCGATGCCCGTCGAAATACTCATGGTCATGGGGATTATAATCATCGTCAGGAAGGCTGGTATGTAGTTGCGGGCATCGGCGAAGGACAGTTCCTTGACCGACCGCAGCATCATGCCGCCGACCAAAATTAAAGCCGGCGCGATCATGGGATATTTGTGGACATTCGGGGCCACCTCGACTCCGCCGGCGATGACCTGAATCAGCGGCTGAAAAAACATGGCTGCGAAAAACAGCACCCCGACCACCACCGCCATCAGGCCCGTTCTCGCTCCGGCCTGCACGCCGGCGGCAGACTCGATATAACTCGTAACCGTGCTCGTGCCGAGGGCTGCTCCGCATATCGTACCGGCTGCGTCGGAAGCCAGCGCCCGATGGGCTCGCGGCAAGGCACCGTTCTTGTCCAGAAGTCCAGCCTGCGAGCAAACGCCCGTCAGCGTGCCCACCGTGTCAAACAAATCCATCATCAGCAGAACCAGCACAAACACCAGCAGCTCGATGAGATTCCCGCCGTCAATCGATTTCCCCAGCTGGCTGAATCCCAGTATAAACCCGCTGGCGGTTTTGTCGATGCCGCCGGGCAGGCCCGCAATTTGTTCCGGCAGACCGATCAAGCCCGTCGCCATGCCTGCCGCTCCCGTAGCCAACATCCCCAGCAATATCCCGCCTGGAATTCGTAATGTTATCAGCACGAATGTAATGGCTGTGCCCGCCGTCGCCAGCAGCCCGACATGATTCCCCTCCCAGCCCACGAGCGAAGGTGCGGGCGAAAACGAAATAATATTCCCATACCATAGCCCCACCACCGTAACCAGCAGGCCTATGCCGACGGTGATTCCGACCCGGATGCTGGGGGGTATCGCGTTCATGACATAGGTGCGGAACCCCACGAAACTGAGGATCAAAAAGAGTACGCCCGAGCAAAACACCAACACCAAAGCCTGTTGCCAATTCACATGAAATGCCCCAGCCGCTGCCCCCACGCCGCAGAGCGTAAAGACGAAAAAGAAATTCTCGCCCATCCCCGGCGCCTGCGCGATGGGATAGTTGGCGTAGAGTCCCATCAATATCGAAGCCACCCCCGCGGCGATGCAGGTAGCCATGATAACCCCGCCGACATCCATACCCGCCACGCCCAGCACCGCAGCCTGCACGAAGATAATATAGCTCATCGCCATGAATGTCGTTACGCCGCCAAGAACCTCGCGGCCAACCGTACTGCCATGCTGTCGAATCTGAAACATAAGGCTCCTCGAAAATAACCGCCACCAGGCGTAGTGGTTAAATTGATGAGTATCTGCATAAGGCGACTAAAGTGAGCCAATTGCAAAACTATTCGGAAATGTAGCACAGTCGCCCTCGGCTGTGTTTAACTTGCTATATTTCCAGTGTTTTTTTACACGACCTTCCCAGCCGAGGGCGGCTAGGCTACAGTTTTGCAATTGGCTCAAGTTGCTGATGACTAGTAATACACAAACTCCCCTCATGCTTCAATGGTTTTGTTGGACATAGTTTCGTTGGGGAGAGGTTTTGTTGGATATATCACAATTTCCGGGCTTGAATAGGTGGGTAGATCAGTGGCGAAAGACGCGGCGGGCCTAGCTAATGCCAAACATGAGCCTCGGTGCGACCGACATGGATACTGTAATGCTTCAGTCGGAATTGGACATTTCCTGAAATTGAGTTGGTATGTTGATCAACGAAAGGAAATCTACAATGTCAACCACACGAAAAAACTTTTCACCCGAGCAAAAAGTCAGGCTGCTTCGTCTGCATCTCATCGAAAAAGAGCCAGTTTCGGATATCTGCGACCGGCACGGCTTGAATCCGAATGTGTTTTACCGATGGCAGAAGCTGTTTTTTTTGAGAATGGAGCGACGGCTTTTGCTCAATCGGGCAATGCAGGGTCGACCGTAGCGTAAAAAAACTCGAACGGCAAAACCTGCTATTACAAAGCAAATTGGCCGACAAAGACGGGAAGCAGGCGATCGTCGATTACTACCATGACAATCCGCTGGAAGGCTATCGCCGCTTGTGCTATATGATAGTGGACGACGATATTGTAGCCGTCAGCCCATCCAGCGCGTATCGCGTGCTGTCAAACGCGGGTCTCTTAAAAGGAAAAAATTTCCCGACGCCAGGCCTAGAGTCATCTCTGACAATGGCCCGCAGTTTATCGCCAGGGATTTTAAGGAGTTTATCCGGATCAGCGGCATGACGCGTGTGAAGACCTCGCCATATTATCCCCAGAGCAACGGCA
>QNCB01000190.1 GCA_003644335.1 Planctomycetota bacterium
CTGCACGATTTTATCCACCAAATTGGCGAGAATCTCTCCAGGCCCGATAAAAAATTCCTCCGCGATGGCTTTATCGGGCTTATCCGGGCTGGTAAGCCCATCGTCTGTCAGATGGCCCGACAGTTGCCAAACAAACGCCCAAAATATCTCAGCCGCCTCAAGCGTCTCGACGCACATCTCGTGGCGAAAAGCGATTTTGACGAACGAGTCAAGCAAGCCCTGCCCAACATCTGGCTGCCGTTGATCAAGGACGACACGCCCATCATTCTGGACCTGTCAGACCTCGGCAAGCCGCTGGACAAAGGTTAGATTGCCCGGCGGGGAGGATAATCTCACGATGGTGGTATCACGCCTGGCAAGGCGACTTGTGCCGCTGATGATACTGACAAATCTCCCGGTTGAGAATCTTGCCGACGCCCAGCGGGTGCTGCGATACTATGCCCGCCGATGGGAATGCGAGGAGGGAATCCGCTTCCTGAAATCGCAGGTTCTGATGGAAAAAATTCGGACTTTTCGTTGGGCCGCAATATGCCGATTGGTCTTGCCGGCCGTGCTGGTAATGATCTATCTCGGGTGGATCGTAGAGGAGAACCCCAAACTGTGCGACCGCCTCATACGCTTTGGCGAACCACTTCCCGATAAGCCGGAATTCCTTTTATATGGCCTGCTGACGGGGGTGACGGAAGCAATAAATGCACGTTTTTACCTTCGGAGGGACCTGTTGTGATTGACCCTACGAAAAAATCGGGAAGTTTGAGGTTTGTGTGTATTTTTCACCTCTGCTTTCGTATTCGTACGTAATACAGCGCAATACATCGCGATACACAAATCAATAGCAAGCCAATATTTTTTGAGAGAAAATATTAAACCGGAGTTTTTCGCAGTCTCACCATTTGGCCAGCCTATTCCCTATTCTCGCCAAGTCGGCGGTAGTATTGTTTTAGTATTTCGCTGTAGTTGGCTGGGAGTTTGCTGCCGCTGGCGTCGGAGATATTTTTGCGGAGGTGCTTGGGCATGGGCTTGGCGGCGTCTTGGGCGACTTCAATTTGGCTGTCCCGCCCGAGCATATCCCGCGTCGCTCGCAGCGTCCCAGCCAGTCCTGCCCGCTGGCGGAGGGCGTTGCGATATTGGCCTCGCTCCAGGTCAGCTTGCACACGGTTCATCAGCAGAACGCTTTGCCGCAGCCTGAAGCCCGCATAGCTGCCAGGGCGGAATCTCGCATTTAGTCGCTCAGCCCGGTTGACGATAGCAGCCTGCTTGCCCGCCAAAGCTCTAAGCTGCCTGCCAAGCTCCGCTGGGCTTGGCCCTTCGAGTCCCTCAGCCCCCGCGCCTGAAAGTTTGCCCCCGCCGGTAGCTCCGCCTGGCGGCTCGGTCGAGACGTCTTTTATCTGCCCCTTCTGGAACGGGTCATGGCTTAGCCTACTAGGCGTGCGTCGGCCGCCCTTGCCGACCGCTTTGTCCTCGACGAATTCCCCCGCAGACTTGCCCGTGCGACCCTCGCCGCTTCGGCCTGAAATTTCGCTGGTGTTGGGCAGCTGATTCCCCGTTACCCCCTGGGCGTTCATGTTGGAAATAGGCCCGTCCAAAGCGTCCCAGCCTATGCCTTTATCGCCGCTCATCGTGGATTTGCTGCTCAGATCGTCCATCTCCTCAAAAAGGTCTTCCTCCTCTTCCAGCAGGTCGCCAATCAGGTCTTCCAGCTCGCCGGACAGCTCAGCCATTTCGGTATTCTGCTGCTCCTGGAGCGCTTCCATATTCCACTTTTTGCGGTCTGGTTCGTCGGGCAGCCACTTCTCGATATTGGCGGTGAGCGTCTCGGCATTTTCCACCGAGCTCTCCTCCGCAGCGGTCGCTATCTCCACCGCCTTGGCTGTCAGGGCGTCCCTGGCCATAGTTATATCGCACTTGACAGCTATCAGTTCCTTGAGCATCGAAGGCGTGGAAAAATCCTGCTGGGCTAGCTTCGAGAAATCGGCGAAAGCTTCGTTCATAAACTTTTCCCACTTGTCCTCCAAAGCTACCAGGTCGCGAAGCAGCTTTTCGTCCGCTTGGGAAAAATCGTCCACCGCCTTCTTGGTCAGTCTGCGACTGGCCTGGATAATTTTCTTCTGCTCCGCGAGGAACCGCTGTAAATCCTCAGCCAGCTTTTCCCGCATCTCCCGGCGAAGCTCGGGGGTCAGGTCACCCCCGGGGGTCTGACTGGCCTGTTCCAGAGCCTGGGAAAAGCTCGGCAACATCGCCAGCAACTCCTGCAAAACGCGGACAATTCGCCCCTGTGTCTGGCCTAGCGACTCGCACGAAGCTCGGCTATCTGCCAGCCTGGCCAGCTTGGACAATACCTCCGCCTGGTCCACCGCCAAGGGAGCTTCGTTGGCTACAAGGGCGATGGCGACGCGTTTTATCTGGTCAGCCTGCTCGCTCGGCGGGGTTTTGTCTGCCCGGAGAATCGCAGCGACCTGTTCCAACCCGACCTGGATAGACCGCTGACCAACCAATATCTCGGCGCCCAATTTTCTGCTTTGGTCAAGCGATTCCCCCCGCCAGGCCCGAGCGGTGTTGAAACGCTGTCGCACCTGTTGGCGGAGGATTTCCATCAGCTGTTTTTGTAGCCTGGCCAACATGGTCGCCCGCTGAGCGTCAATGGCCCCGGCCCGGGCGATGGTAACGCGGAACGATTTGCTCTTTGTCCGCTGCGGGCCAGGGGGCGATTTTAGCCTACGATTATCGATCGCGACGACATAATAAATCAGCTGCTCGCCGGGAGCATAGCCAGCCAGGCCCAACTCGTGCGTCGCGGTGGCCTGGGTCTTGCCGAGCAAATCGCCAGGCTGAAAGCTCTCGACGCGGGCTGAAGTTTGACCCTGTTTCCCAGCCTGCAAACTCAGCCCCGTCAGGCCGAAGTCGTCCGACGCGTGGATTTTCAGCCTGAGCTTCGCCCCAGCAGGCAGGGTAACGTCTCGGCCTGGCTTGACGAATGCGACAGTCGGCGGGCGGTCAGGCTTGGCGACGATGTCGTAGTAGCCATCCGCCGAGGCGCCGTTGGCCTGACTTGGCAGTTGGCGGAGCAGCCGACCAGCCCGGTCGGCGAAGACGAGCTTATACCCCCCTGCTGCGTTGACGGGAAAAGTTGCGACGTGAACTCGCCCGCCATCCCGGGCCAACATAGCCTCGCGCTTGCCCGTGCGAAACTCGATATGACCTCTCGGCACAGGCTCAGCGAACCTCAGCTGAATCGTCGCCCGCGAGCCGAGCGGAGCTTCAATTCCCCCAGCCTGGCTGGTCAACTTCGCCACTCGCTCAGCCAGGCCGGTGTAAGCGGGGTAAACGTATCGCACGGAAAAATCCTCGATGGCAAGGTCTCGAATATCCACGGTAAACCAAGGCCGATCCGCGGGCCAACGACCCTCGCCAGCTGGGCCTGTCGCACGGACGAAATATCGCATGGGCTGATAAACCGGGCCTAGAACAGCTTGGAACTTTTTGGTGGATTCCTCGCCTAACGGGCGCAATTTCCCCCGCCCAGCCAGCGGCGTCTCCGCCAGCATCGCCCGTGGGTTGGCCTGGCCTGCAATCACAACCTCGGCGGAAATTCCCGCGGCGCCGGCGGGGGTTTTTGCCAGAACAGCCAACGATATCGTCATCGGCTCGCCTGGGAAAAGTTTCGCGTCGCCGGGCGTCAGGGCCTGCAATTCCAGGTTATTGTCAGCTGGGACGTAACTGCCAGGCTGCGTGGCTACAACCAGCCCGCGGGCGAACGGGCCAGGCTGGAGCGTCGCGAATATCCCCAACATCGCCAAGGCGACCGCTGCTGCTATGGCATGGTTTTTGGCTGCCCGCCGCAGAGGAATGCAGCTACGGCCAAGGTCGGCCTGGCTGATGCGGAAACGACATTCGTCGATCGCACGCTGCACCAGCTGCGGGCTTGGCTGGCGGTCGTCCCGGGCCAGGAGGACGGAGTTTATAAGGTCGTTGCGAACCTCAGGCTGCGACTGC
>QNCB01000191.1 GCA_003644335.1 Planctomycetota bacterium
AGACATGATTTGAAAACATGAGAGAATTGAATTTTTGATAAAAACTGTGCGAGAACGAGATTTTTGAACCACCTCTCTTACGCGGCTATCGAATCCAATGGTTGGATTCGAGAATTATTGTGCAACAGGCTTAGATAACTTTTTTTAATCTATCTTTGGTCTTCTGCTTCGCCATGGGCCTGCGTTTTGGTCTTGTATCAGTTTTTGCTGGATGGCCCGGAGTTTTTCGTCGTCGCTACCGGAGACGGACTCTGCTTTTAACTGCTTCAGCTTAGCCTGGGCTTCTCGTTGCAACACCAAGCCTACCGCGTCGCGTAGGGTTTGCTCGTGGTTGCCCCGCCGTTGACCAGCCAGGGACATCTCCACCAGCACAGGCTGCAGGCTGGTCAGCTCTTCCGTCGCGAGCAGTTCCTCCAGCGATAATTTTCCCGCCAGGCCCAGCTGCCACACCCATCGCGCGATAGTCTGCAGCATCGCGTCGGTAAAATGGTCCGGGTCGATTCGCTCAGCCGCGTCGTCGAACAGGCCTGGCTCGTCCAGCAGCACCTCGAGGATTTCCCGTTGCGGGTCGCCATGGACCCCCTGAGCTGTAGCGGAGCGATGGGCTGGTGTTTGATTATTGGCTCTGGGCCTGGGCTGGGTTCGTCGCAGGCGGCGCATTTGTTGTTGGAGGTCGATAGCGGGGACGTTGAGCATGTGGGCGATGTGCTGGGCCAGGCTTTGTTGTTGAACCACGTCGATGGCGCCGAAACTTTCGCTCGTTACGATAAGCTGCAGGAAATCTTTGATGAGTTCATTTCGGCGGGTCGGATTGTCCGCAGCCCCAGCTTCGCCCAGGGCACGATACCGCTCCTGCCAAACATATTGCAGAGCGTCGGGAGCCTGGTCTATAAGCTCGCGCAGAGCGTCAGGCCCATGGGCCAAGACGAAGTCACACGGGTCTTTCCCAGCTGGTATCGTAGCGACGCGAACGTGAAGTTTCTGCGCGATAAACAATTGCAACGCCCGCTCAGCTGCTGCGGCCCCAGCTGCGTCGGCGTCAAACAGCACGACCACCTCCTGGGCATATCGGCCCAGCAAGCGAACGTGTCGCTCGGTCAGAGCTGTACCCAGCGTAGCGACGATGTTGTCCACCCCAGCCTGGGTGGGCAGGAGCACGTCGAGATAACCCTCGACGACCACAGCTTGCTTCCGCTTGACGATAGCGTCCCGCGCAAAGTTCAGCCCGTAGGCCAGCGAAGATTTGTCGAACATCGACGTGTCCGGGCTGTTGAGATACTTAGCCCGCTCGTCCTTGGCCATAGCCCTGCCGCCGAATGCAACCACCCGCCCGCCCAGGTCGTGAATCGGAAACATCAGCCTGTTTCGGAAGTAGTCATAACAGCCCCCCGCCTCCCGCCGACGCACAAGCCCAGCTGCGACCAACTGCTCCTCGGAAATCCGCTCGCGCCTGGCTTGGTTCAACAAGGCGTCCCACGAATCCGGCGCGTAGCCCAGGCTAAACCTTTTAATAGACTCATCGCTCAGGCCCCGGCCTCGCGCGTAGGCTAGCGTCTCGGCTCCGCCAGGCGAGGCCAGCTGTTGCTGAAAAAACCCCGCAGCCCACTCGGCAACGCCCACCAGGTCGCCCTTGCTAAGCCCAGCTGCGACAGGCTCGGGCGCGTAATCCGTCGGCAGGGGTATATTGGCCCGCTCAGCCAGGGCGCGGACAGCTTCGGGGAAGTTGAGTTTTTCGTACAGCTCGATCCATCGGAAAACGCTCCCCCCAGCCCCGCAAACAAAACAATGAAAAATCTGCTTGGCTGGCACGACGCACATCGAGGGCTTGTGGTCGTCGTGAAACGGACACAGGGCGACGAACTCCCGCCCCTTTTTCGTTACAGCGACATATTGGCTGACCAGCTCGACGATATCCGTCGCCTGCTGAACCTGTTGGATGAAATGTTGGGGCAACCTGGCCATGTGGATATTCTACCCCACCAGCAACCCGAGCGAAAATTATTTCGGATTTTAGATTTCGGATTTTTTACGAGAAGCTCTCGCAGGGTCGCAGAGAACGCTGGGGATAAATTAAATGCGTTTTTTTCATTCCCGCCAGATTTAATCTCGCACACGCTTGGCGGTTGGGCCAATGAATTTGGGGCGGGGTTGGAATGCCTTTTCAAACAAGTAGCCCTGAAAGGGCGAAACATACCAACCCAGCTAACTTTCGCACAGACAAGTTGTTAAACTCCACCAGGAAAAAATGTCACTCACTTTCAGATTATCAGGCCTGGTCGACAGCTTCTGATTCGAATAGCGAGGCGTCTTGTGTCGGCGTCCAGGCTACTCCCAGGTGTTTCGCCGCCGCTGCGGTTATCTCTCTGCCTCGGCGGGTTCGGGCGAGCAGGCCACTCTGCAGCAGGTATGGCTCGACGACGTCGACCAGCGTGTCAGCTTCCTCGCCCAGCGTGGCTGCGATGGCTTCGACGCCGACCGGGCCACCTTTATAGGTATCGATTATCGTCAGCAGGAATCGGCGGTCCAGGTCGTCCAGGCCCAGTTCGTCAATACCCTCCAGCTCGAGGGCGAGTTTGATGTTCTCAGCGTGGAGCTTGCCGTCGCTTTTGACCTGGGCATAGTCCCGACAGCGTCTCAGCAGGCGGTTTGCGATCCGTGGCGTGCCTCGCGCACGACTGGCCAGGAGCAAAAGCGCAGCCTCGTCGTAATCCACATCCAACATCTCAGCAGACATCCGACAACGGGCGAGCAGGTCTTCCTCGGACCAGAAATCCATGTGGTGGTTAATGCCGAACCTCGTCCGCATCGGCGGGCTAAGCAGCCCCGCCCGCGTGGTCGCTCCGATTAGCGTAAACGGCTTCAACGGCAGGTTGATGGTTCTGCTGTGCATGCCGCTATCGACCACGAAGTCCACCTTGTAGTCTTCCATAGCAGGGTAAATGTACTCCTCCACCGCGGGACTTAGCCTATGGATTTCGTCGATGAACAGCACGTCGCGATGTTCGAGATTCGTCAGAATGCCGATAAGGTCGCCAGCCTTGGTCAGGGCTGGGCCTGAAGTTACTTTGATATTCGTCGCCATCTCGTGGGCGATGACATAGGCTAGTGTCGTCTTGCCCAGGCCCGGCGGGCCATGCAACAGAACGTGTTCCATAGGCTCGTTTCGTTGCTTAGCCGCGGTGATAGAAATTCGCAACTTCTCCAGCAGGTCGCCCGTGCCGATGCACTCAGCCAGGCGCTCGGGACGCAGGGCGTTGTTCAGCCTTTCGTCGTCCAGGCCCGTATTTTCCGATGATATTATTTTCTCTCTTGCCATGTCGTATCAAAGCCAATTCCGCAACGCACATGAGAATACCCGAACGCCAAGCAAGAGTCCACGGATTACACGGATTTTAGGGGGGGGGGTTACACGGATTTTTTAAAAGCAAAAAAAATCCGTGTAATCCGTGGACTCTTATTGGGCGCAAAAACCACAGCCGAGGGCGACTGTGCCATGCAAAAAATTGTCTCAGCCTGCTTGGCGTGGTATAAATAGAATGTGATGAGTATTCAACTGACCGAATCTGAATGGGAAAATCTGCATAGGCTTATCTACCAGGCTAAGGACGAAGACCTCGGCACGGGCGACATTACAGGCAGGCTGCTCCCCGCTGACCTGAAAGTGCATAGCCAATTCGTCGCCCGCGAACCTATGGTCGTCTGCGGCGGAGCTATGCTGGGGCGAATCGTCCAGGCCTACGACGACATGACCAAAGTTACCCTGCTGGCCGAGGATGGCCAACGCGTCGCGCCCGGCGAGGTGATAGCCGAGTGCACGGGCCTGGCGTGGGCGGTCATGGCTGGGGAGCGAGTAGCGTTGAACTTTCTGCAACGCCTGAGCGGCATTGCGACGCTTACCCGTCAGTACGTCGAAGCTGTAGCTGGTACCGGAGCTGGGATTTACGACACGCGAAAAACCACCCCCGCATGGCGAGAGCTGGAAAAATAC
>QNCB01000192.1 GCA_003644335.1 Planctomycetota bacterium
GGGAAAAGATTACAAAACAAATACGCCAAAGCTCCGTGCCCAGATAAAACCTGAAAAACACAAAGGTTTCGACGCTATAAAAATTTGTGTAATTCTTTACTAGTCAACTAGTTAACCAATCAATCAACTACTCAAGCCGGTCGGTTTGAGTTATCTTGCCTTTTGCCCGTTTGTCTAATCTGTATCAGTAGGTTTTTCGCGTCTTTCCGATGGCGTGGGTCGCGGGCTTGGCGTTGGATAGCTTGGAGCTGTTTGGTCAACAGCTTTCGCAGACGCTCGACGTCCGGGTCGTCGTTGGGCAGAAGCTCCTGCACCTCCGCGAACTTCCTGGCTCCGTCGAGTACCTTTTCGTCGGAATATTTATTGCCGGGGGAAACCTTGGCTAGGCTTACTTGCAGGGGCTTGTCGTCTTCGTACGACCGCTCGAAATGGATATCCAGAAAATCATCGCCCTGCCTGCCTTCGTGAAAAACCCAGTACTCCCAGCTATGGATTTTCCCCTTCGTGTAAGGCCCAACCAGCCCAATAACATGACCCTTTTGATGCAGCTTGTCGCCCGTACTGATATGCCGAACCGTCGCGGATTGCGGCATCATCGTACCGCCTTCTTCGTCCTGGAAGACCCACCATCGGCCTGGCGATTCAACGCTTTGACAGTGGACGGTCAGTAGCAGGGCGTTGTCGATAGGCTTGCTGCCTGGGAACTCGATAATTTTCATGGTTACCGTACCCTCATGCGCGGTAACGCACCCAGCCAGCGGTAACATTGCCACCAGCGAGAGCAGCAACACGGAAAGTGATATCGGACGATTCATGGCAGGTGAGTCTACGGCAGAGCTGTCAGCTCGTCAATGTCAAAGACAGCTACGAAAAACGCCGCAACCACGACACCGGGCCTGTTGTCTACTTGCCCATTGTCTACTTGCCTAATTTGCTCGCTTGTATCGCAGCTATTTTGCGGGTAAACTTCCACAGCTACGGGTGACGCAGCCAGGCACCTGCGAAGCTATTTCTACTTAACCAAGGAGTAACTATGCAACACGAAAAAACCACGGTTGTCGATTGCACCATTCGCGACGGCGGGCTGATGAACGATTCGCATTTTGACCTCGAGACGGTGCGGGCGGTGTTTCGTGCCTGCTGCGAGTCCGGCATAGATGTCTGTGAGCTGGGCTATCGCAACAGCAAGGAAATGTTCGACCCAGCCAAGTTCGGCGCGTGGCGGTTCTGTGCCGAGGAAGACCTCAAAAAAGCGACCGACGGCATTGACCGGGGCGACATGAAAGTCGCTATGATGATGGACGCCCACAAATCCACGCCGGACGATCTGCTCCCCGCCAACGAGTCCCAAGCTGACATGATCCGCTGTGCGACATATGTTCAGGACATGAGCAAAGCTATTCGCCTGGCGAATGCTGCGGACGAACTGGGCTATGAAACAGCTATAAATATCATGGCTATCACGCACGCGCACATGCCGGAGCTGGAAGACTGCCTTGACCAGATCGAGGAGGAAACCAATGTCCAGGCTGTGTATATCGTCGATAGTTTTGGGAACATGTACATGGATCAGCTGCACTTTATGGTGGCCAAGTATCAGATGCATCTCAAGACCAAGGCTGTCGGCGTGCATTTTCATAACAACCAGCAGCTTGCCTTTGCCAACACGATGGAAGGCATTGTCAACGGTGCCACCTGGGCGGACGGCACGATCAATGGCCTGGGCCGGGCTGCGGGAAACTGCCCGCTGGAACTGCTGATAGGCTTTTTGAAAAATCCGGACATCGACATTCTGCCGATACTCGATTGCCTCGGCAAGCACATCATCCCGCTGAAGGAGAACATCGAGTGGGGCTACCACGTTCCGTATATGATAACCGGCATTTTGAACCAGCACCCCCAGGCTGCGATGCAATGGATGGCTGGACCTGACAAACATGACTATGTGAAGTTCTACGCTGAAGTGGATGAGTAGAAAAGTTATCAGTTGTCAGTTGTCAGTTATCAGTAAAAACAAAAACAGCGAAACACGGATGAACACCGATATTGTTTTTGATCTTTTTAAAAATCCGTGGTTATCAGTGTTTATCCGTGGTTCTGTTTTTTGCAACATAGCTACGGATACGGGAGACTGACCTGGTGGGTTTGAAACGCAAACTTGGTTTTTGGGATGTCTTTTCGATAGCTGCCGGCGCGATGATAAGCAGTGGGCTGTTTATCCTGCCTGGTCAGGCTTCGGTCCAGGCCGGGCCAGCGGTGGTGCTGGCTTACGCACTGGCGGCGCTGCTGATGATCCCCGCTCTGCTGAGCCAAAGTGAACTAGCCACAGCTATGCCGAAAAGTGGCGGGAGCTATTTTTTCATCGAGCGGAGCCTGGGAGCCTTGCCCGGCACGCTGGCGGGTTTTGCGAACTGGTTTTCCCTGGCCTTGAAAAGCGCCTTTGCCATGGTTGGCATCGGTGCCTTCGCTCAGCTTCTCTGGGCTGAGGCGAGCATATCCCCGCAGCAATGGGGATGGACGATAAAAGGCGTAGCGGTGGCAGGCTGCGTTGTCTTCGGGCTGCTGAACTGCCTCAGTGTCAAAGCGGTAGGCCGATCTCAAATAGCGATGGTCGTGGGGATTTTACTGGTGCTGGGCGTGTTCGTCGCGATGGGCATGAGCAGCGTCCGCCAATCGCCAAACTTCGACAATTTCCTCGGTAAGGGGTTCGGCGGCGTCTTCGCCACAGCGGGGCTGGTTTTCATATCCTTCGGCGGGCTTACCAAGGCTGCGAGCATCGGCGAGGAAGTCCGCAACCCGGGCAGGAACCTGCCGCGCGCAATGTTCCTGGCCTTCATCGTCGTCTCGTTGTTATATGTCCTGGCGGTGTTCGTTACCGTCGGCACGTTAGGGGCGGACATGGCCAAGGGGCCTTACGGCGACCTGACCCCGCTGAGCACCGCAGCTGGCCGGTTCATGGGGCCTGGCGGAATGATACTGCTCTCCGCAGCTGCCATGCTGGCGTTCATAACGACCGGCAATGGCGGAATCCTCGCAGCCTCGCGCAGCCCGCTGGCGATGAGCAGGGACGGCTTGCTCCCGCCGGGCCTGGGGAGAATCTCGCGCCGATTCGGCACGCCGCATGTCAGCGTCATACTTACCACCGCGTTCATGATAGCTATGATCCTGCTGCTGAGCATCGCAGACCTGGTAAAAGTCGCCAGCACGATGATGCTGATTCTCTTCGTGTTGGTGAACCTCTCCGTGCTGATAATGCGAGGCAGCGGCATCCAGAATTATCGTCCGCGATACCGCAGCCCACTGTTTCCGTGGGTGCAATTGGCGGGGATCGGCATATACTCCATGTTGATAATCGAGCTGGTCGCCCTGCTGGGGTTGGTGCCGCTTATCACAGCGGGGGGCTTCGTCGTAGCGGGCGTGGGGTGGTACTTTTTGTACGTCCGACGGAACATCAGCAGGGAAAGTGCCCTGGTGCACATGGTTCGGCAGATTATCTCGCCGGACATTCGTCGCGGCGGCTTGGAGGACGAGCTGCGAGCGATAGCTATCCAACGCGACGAAATCGTACATGACCGATTCGACTTTATCGTGCGAGATTGCGAAATTCTAGACCTGGCTGGGCCTACCTCCGCAGCGAAAATGTTCACTCAGGCAGCGGAGTTGTTAGCCCGTCGGCTTGGCATGGAAAAGGAAGCCCTGCTGGAGAAGTTCCACGCCCGCGAGGCAGACTCCAGCACGATAGTTCAGCCGGGCCTGGCCATTCCGCATATCATCGTCGAGGGCAAGCACCTCTTCGACGTCGTGCTCGTACGCTGCCGCGAGGGAATCGTCTTCGATATCGACAAGCCTTATGTCAAGACAGCTTTCATACTCGTAGGCTCGCCGGACGAGCGGAACTATCACCTGCGGGCGCTGATGGCTATCGCTCAGATAGTGCAGGAAAAAAAGTTCCTGCAAAACTGGCTAGCTGCCCCAAACGCTGAAC
>QNCB01000193.1 GCA_003644335.1 Planctomycetota bacterium
GCGGGTTGGCATGGTCGATAGGCCTGGCTTGCACAAGTCTCACGCTCAGCCCACGGCCTTGTTGGGCGGCTTGGCTATCTTCGCTGCGATACTCCTGCCGAGCGTGGCGGTGCTAGCCTTGGCGAAAATCTGGGCTGCCAGCGGCCCGCCGAGCTGGTTGCCGGCGGAGTTGGCCGGGCACATACCCGGAGCGGCTAGCAAAATTCCCCAGGCTTTGGGCATCGGCTTGGCGGCGGCTTGGCTGGTCTTGCTCGGGCTTATCGACGACAAATTTCACCTCGGCCCGTGGGTCAAGATGATGGCCCAATTCGTCGCAGCGGGGTTCGTGGTAATTTTTTGCGACGTGCGAATCCTCACCCTTATAGGCCCGGGCCTGAGCATCGCCGCGTCGATATGCTGGCTGGTGCTGATAATGAATTCGTTCAACTTTTTGGACAACACCGATGGCCTATGTGCCGGCGTGGCTGCGATCTGCGCCGCGGCTTTGCTGGGGGCGTCGCTGGGCATGGGGCAGTGGTTCGTCTCCGGCGGGCTGTGCCTGGTAATCGGAGCGACGCTGGGATTTTTGGTACGCAACTTCCCGCCGGCGAAAATCTTCATGGGCGACGCGGGCTCGCTGCCGGTGGGCTTTTTCCTGGGCGTGCTGAGCTGTCTGACAACCTATCTAAAGCTTGGCCCGAGCGGCGAAATATACGGCTGGCTCGTGCCGCTGATGGCTTTGGCGATACCGATATACGACACAACCAGCGTCATTTTCATTCGTCTCCGCGAAGGCCGAAACCCCATGGTCGGCGACAACCGCCACTTTTCCCACAGGCTCCTGCAGCGGGGCATGAGCAAGCGGGGCACCTTGCTCACGATTTATCTGTGCACCGCTGGGACTGCTATAGCAGCGTCCGTCCTGCCGCACACCACGGGCCTGGCTCCGGCGGCGATGCTCTTCGGCCAGACGATTTGCATCCTTATGATAATCGCGATGTTGGAATCGACAGACAAAGTCCCCGCCAGTGAAGAAAACCTGAGAAAGGTCGAAAGAGATGACTGACAACAAATTAATTAGAAACAGCACGGCTGAGTTTTTGATCTTTACCTCACAAGACGGTAAAGACAGTATAGAAACCCGCTATGAAAATGAAACCATCTGGCTGACTCAAAAACTTATCGCAGAACTCTTTGAAGTTGATATTAGCACTGTAAATGAACACCTCAAGAATATTTACAAAAATGAAGAATTAGATGGGATTTCAACTATTGGGAAATTCCCAATAGTTCAAAAAGAGGGCAGCAGAAATGTGAAAAGGATGGTGGCTTTTTACAATCTCGACGCCATTATATCTGTTGGCTATCGTGTTAATTCTCTCCGTGCTACACAGTTCAGGCAGTGGGCAACCAAAGTTTTGCGAGAATTCGCTATTAAAGGTTTTGTCCTGGATAAAAAACGGCTTGAAAACGGTTCTTATTTGAATGAAAACTATTTTGAACAGCTGCTTGCCGAAATCAGGGAAATTCGCCTAAGTGAACGGAAGTTTTATCAAAAAGTAACGGATATTTATGCCACCAGTCTGGATTACAGCAAGGACGCCAAAACAACGAAGGATTTTTTTGCAAAAGTTCAAAATAAACTCCATTTTGGAATTCACGGAAATACAGCTGCCGAACTGATCTACAAGCGGGCAGATAGCCAAAAGGAAAAAATGGGTTTAACCAGTTGGAAAAACTCCCCCGATGGAAAAATCCTGAAAACCGATGTTTCCATCGCCAAAAACTATCTGACCAAAGATGAATTGGAATCTCTCGGGCGGATCGTAAATGCCTATTTAGACCTTGCCGAAGAAAGGGCCAAGCGAAAAATACCTATGACTATGCAGGATTGGGCAAAACGATTAGACCTCTTTTTGGAATATGATGACAGAGCTGTTTTGCAGGATGCCGGTAAAATAACCACGGAAATTGCAAAAGATAAAGCCGAAACAGAATTTGAAAAATACCGCATTACGCAAGACCGCCTCTTTGAAAGCGATTTCGATAAATTGATCTTGAAACAGCTGGAAAATAGAGGTGGCGATGAATAACGAAAAGGGCGGATTCAGATCCAAAGTGCCGCGGTTGCTCGGTGCCGTAGTTGCAAAGGCTACAACCACGACACCGGCGTTTTTTCGCAGTTTGGCCTTTGCGTTGTTGTTGGCGTGCGTGGCTGGGCGGGCCTTTGTCGCGGAGGTTCCGTTTCGTGTGAATCCTCTGAAAACCGTCGTTGCAGCTGGTGCAGTTGACGGGCAAGGCGGGGCGATGAGCGACCGGACGGAGGTTGCGAGGATAACCTTCGCGATGTTGTTGCTGGCCTCGGCGGGACTTTGGCTGTTGGCTGGTGCGGCGGGGGGGCGGTTGGATATAAAATATCCCGCTCTGGGCTTGGGGGTCTTGGCCTTCGCGTTGCTCTCCGCTATCAGTGCCGCGATGGCAGCGGACAAACGCAACGCCTGGGACACTTGGCTGGAGCAGGCCGCGTTGCTCGTAGCTGGTTTTGTGGCTATGCAACTTTGCAGGAGTCGGCAGCGATTTTTGATGCTGGTCGTCGTGCTTGCTGCCCTGTGCGCGACGCTGGGAGCCAAGGCTATTTATCAGCGGGCGGAGGAAATCCCCGAGCGGATCGCGTTTTTCCAGGCCAATCGGCTGCAGCAACTGGCGAACCTCGGCGTTTCCCCCGGCAGCCCTGGCGAGAAAATGCTCGCCCGCAGATTGCAGTGGACGACCGTTACGGGCTACTTTGGCTTGGCGAATTTGTTCGCTGCGGAGCTTATCCTGCTGCTGGCAGGCGGCGTAGCTCTGGCGGGGGCGAAGATAGCTATCGCCCGCCGGGCCTTGGGCAGCGGAAGTTCAGCCCGGGCATCTCGCAGCGGGAGATTTGAAATATCTCCCGCGGGCCTGGCTTGGGTGCTCGCAGCGGTCGGGGTTGTCCTCGGCGTGGCTGCTTTGGTGATGACGAAATCTCGCGGCGGCATCGGAGCGGCGGCGTGCGTGGTGGCGGTATCAGTGGGCTTGGTTGCGTTTGGCAAAAGGCTTGCGGGGCGATGGCGGGCGGTAACGCTGGGCATATTCGCAGCGATTATCCTGGGCTTGGCGGGCGTAGCGGCGGTGGGCGCGGCAACAAGCCGACTGCCGAGCAAGACCCTGGCGGTGCGATGGTTTTACTGGACAGGCTCGGGGGAGCTGGTGGCGGAACGTCCGTTTTTTGGCGTGGGGGGCGGCAATTTTCCCAACGAGTATTTGCGAGTTCGTCGGGACGAAGCCCAGGAGGAAGTCAAGACGCCGCACAATTTCATCGCCCACGCAGCCTGCCAGTTTGGCCTGGTCGGCGGGGGTGTTTATGTCGGCTTACTGATAGCGTTCATATTAGCGGCGGTGCGAAGGGTGAAAACGAAAACAGCCACAGCTGGGGGCGGCTGTACTACAGCCACAGCCGAGGGCGACTGTGCTACAGTTTTTTGGACGTTTGCGGCGGTGGTGTTTTCGGCCTTGTTTTCTCGATGGATATTCGAACTGGGTGGCTTGGATGCCAACATTTTTCTCGTTATTCTCGATGGCTTGGTTCCGGCGATTTTCCTGGCGATGATGCTGGGGGTATCGGCATGGTGCCTGGGCCTGGGCGGCGGCGAGCGGGCTGAGTTGCCCGACGGGGTTTGGAAATTTATGCGACTGGCGTTGGCAGCGGGGGCGGTTGGGTTCGTGATCCACAATTTGGTGAGCTATGGCTTGTGGGCAGCGGGCACGGCGACGGCGTTTTGGATTACGCTCGGCGCCGCGGCTGGGGCAGGGCCTGGGGTGACAGTGTCGTTGCGACGCAGCTGTTGGCCTTTGGCTGGGGCTTTGCTGGGGGCGATTGTCACTGTTGGGATTTGCCTTGCCTGGCCTGTGTATGACAGACAAGCTAAGACCGAGCAGCTAGTTGGGGCCTTGTCCCGCGGCGATTTTGCCCGCGCGAAAAC
>QNCB01000194.1 GCA_003644335.1 Planctomycetota bacterium
GGCTATGGAGGAGAGAGACGGCATCTCTATAGCGGACGATGACCACACCTACCTTTCATTTGTGCGGCGTCTGAAAGAAAAGATGAAATCTGTCGGCATGAAATAAACGTATAACAATTCGTCTATATGAGCATGATTATACGGGTATTCAGAAGAAGGCTATGGAAATGGGCATTCCTTATCAGACGCTTATTTCCGGCATTATTCACCAGTACATCGAGGGCGATCTTAAAACGAAAACAGGATAACCCTACGCTACGTTGTCGTTGGTCTTTCGGTCTATGGTTTTTCCGCTTGCTTTTTCTTGGTGGTTTTGAAGATGGCTAGGATGTCGGCGTCGTTGCAGAGGAAGTAGCCCAGGAGCAGGTAGAAATACGTTCGCGGGTCCAGCCAAAGTTTTAGCCTGACCGACCGGTCGAACAGCGCGTCGATCGTGCCGTCGCTGGCTCGCATGTAGTGGTGCAAAAACGGCAGCGACAGCAGCGGCATGTTGGTATACGGCGTGGAATGCGTCCGCAACTTTTGCCAGCCCAGCCCCTCCCCAGCCTTGCACAAAGCGTCGATCGCAAAAATGTGCCGATGGTAAGGCTGATGCAGCGGGTGGACGAATTTTTCCGTGTCAGCTAGATCAATGCCCGTTGCGTTTGGTGTGCCGATGACGATAATCCCGCCGGGCCTGACTAGGCTGTCGAGAGTTTTCAGTATCTCCATAGGCTCAGGGGCGTGCTCCACCACGTCCTGGGCGATGACGACGTCGTAGGTTTTTTCCACAAAAATCTCCGGGTCGCAGTGCGTGGTCGAGTACGGGTCGTAGCCAACGGCGTCGTAGCCTTGCTCCTGGAGAAACTGCACCAGCAGCCCGCTGCCGCAGCCGAAGTCTAAAACGCGATGTTTTCGCCTTAGCCCCGCTCGCCTCAGCCGACGCAGCAGCCCTCGGTATCCCGCCCGCAGTGCCCAGTCCAGCTTTTGGCCAAAGAAGGGATAGTGTTTGTAATAGTCCCTCAGGTCTACGTCTTCTCCGGCGTGGATAGACCCGCAGCCACTGCACCGCCAGACCCCAAAACGACCCGGCGCATAATGTCGCACGTTGCACCGAACCGACGGGAACTCTGGCGGCTGGGGTGGCTGATGGGCCAGGCCACATATACAGCAAATATATTCAGCGCTCATCCCACCAGCATAGACGCCCAAGCCGGCCCCTGTCAATTCGTAACTCGCTGGAGTTGTTCTCGGCGTAATTGTTCACACAAAAACTGATTGCACCATGAAGGTCATGAAGACATTGAAGAATTTTGAAAACAAAAATCAAACACTTCCTGTACTTCATGTGCTTCATGGTAAATTTTTGTGTAGCTGCGGGCGATCGCTCAGGTGCGCTCTTTTCAAATCGTTGCCGAGTTGTTACCATGGCTCGCATGGCCAAGAAGACAAATCAAAAAACAATAACGTATAAACAGGCTGGCGTGGACATCGAGGCTGGCGAAGCCATGGTCGACCTGATAAAGCCTATGGTTCAGGCCACGCATTCGCCGCGGGTGATGGACAACTTCGGTTCCTTCGCGGGGCTGTTTCGCCTGGACTTCGGCGAGCTGCTTTTCAAGCGACAATACAAAGACCCCGTGCTGGCAGCCTGCACCGACGGCGTGGGCACGAAGCTCAAGATAGCCTTCATGATGGATCGCCTGGACACCGTCGGCGTGGACCTGGTGGCTATGAGCGTCAACGACCTCATCTGCGGCGGGGCTGAGCCTTTGTTTTTTCTGGACTACCTGGCGGTGGGCAAACTCGACCCGCCACGCATGGCTGAGATTGTCAAGGGCATCGCAGCGGGCTGTAAGGAGTCCAACTGCGCGCTGCTCGGCGGGGAGACCGCGGAGATGCCCAGCTTCTACAAGCCTAAGGAATTCGACATGGCGGGATTCGCGGTGGGCGTGGCGGAGCGGAGCAAAATTGTTACGGGCCAAAACGCCAAGCCCGGCGACGTCGCTATCGGCCTGGCTTCGGCGGGGCTGCACTCCAACGGATATGGCCTGGCTCGGCGGGTGCTGCTGGATGTTGCAAAGTTCAAACTCACCGACCGCCCGGCAGAGCTTGGCGGCGCGTCGGTTGGCGAGGAAATGCTCAGGCCTACGAAAATATACGTCAAACCCGTGCTCGATATTCTCAAGCAGTACAAAGTCAAGCGGCCCGTCAAAGCCATGTCGCACATCACCGGCGGGGGCCTGGGCGGTAACATCCCGCGAGTCCTGCCAAAGGGCCTGACCGTCCGCATCAAGCGAGACTCCTGGCCCGTCCCGCCGATCTTCAAACTCATCGCCAAGGCAGGCCCGGTCGACCACCTCGAGATGCTGCGAGTGTTCAACATGGGCATAGGCTACGTCATGATAGTAGCCCCAGCCTACGCTAAATCCGTGATGTCGCGACTAAGCAAAGCAGGCCAACGATGCTGGGTACTGGGCAAGGTAAAAAAAGGCAGCCCGGAAATCCAGTGGGGCTAGACAGCACCCGGTGCGTCTCGGCATGAAGGGCCAACCCTCGGGCTGAAAAAACGTAATCGGTTATAGCAAAATAACCATAGTTGCACGAGTTGATTTGATGTGATATTATGTGGCTTGGTGAAAGAGATAAAGCCATGATGTTGACAGCTGTTTTTCAAAAATTCCCCGAGGGGTACGCGGCGTTTGTCGAGGAAATTCCCGGTGCCAACGCTCAGGGCCTAACCATTGACGAAGCTCGGAAAAATCTTGTCGAAGCGGTTGAATTGATGTTAGAGTCGAATCGACAATTAGCTGGGCTACAGTTTTGAAAAGTGAATACTATTAACCCGCGGGCGTAGCTCAATGGCTAGAGCGTCAGCCTTCCAAGCTGAATGTTGTGAGTTCGACTCTCATCGCCCGCTATACCAGGCCTTGGATTTGGAAAGGGAACGTTATGGAGAATCAAGTGCGAGAGAAACGATGGCGGAAATTGGCACCGATAACGTTTGCTGCGATTCTTATGTTGGCGGGGGTCAGCCTGGCTGGGGATGAAGCGCCGGACGTCGCGGTCGAGATTGAGAGGGTAGCTTTGTTCAAAAATGGGCTTGGCTATTTTACATCCTCCGCCGCTCTGCCCAAGGGTGCGACCACTATCAACATCGGACAGATTCCCGTGCCTTCCAATGGCACGTTTTGGCTGGGCTATCCCGAAAGTCTAAAAGTTCGCGCGATGATCACGAGCATGGTCGATGTTGAAGAAGCCTTCTCTCCGCGCAATGTAGCTGAGCTTCTCCAAGCCAATCCCGGGCGAAAAGTTACCCTCAGAACCAATCTGAAAGACGCCCCAGCCATTACCGGCACCATCGTCAAGGTCGTGTCAAATGACAAGCCCACCCCGCCAAGTCCGTATATTATGGATGTCCGGCGTGTCTCCCCCGGGTATGGACGTCGGCCTTGGTATGGCAACTCGGTAATCATTATCAAGACCGAGACTGGAACGGTCAGCCTTAATGCAGGCTCTGTTATTCGCGCGGATTTTGGAGGCGACGACATTACCGCTACGGTATCCGTCGTGTCGAAAAAGCCCAGTATCAGGCTGGAGCTGAACAAGGCGTCGCGGGGTCAGAAGGTCGGCCTGAGCTATCTCGCACGGGGAATCACCTGGTCTCCGAGCTATATGATAGATATCACCGACCCGAAAACCGCCAAATTCTCCGCCAAGGCGATTGTCATCAACGAAGCTGCGGACTTGCGGGGGGTGCATCTCGACCTGGTAACGGGCTTTCCGAATATCCAGTTCGGCGAGGTCAACAGCCCGGTGGCGATGAGTCAAAATCTTGAGGGTTTTCTCCGGTCGCTGACGAGAGGCCGAAGTGAATCGAACAGGCGACGGGGACATACGATGCAACGGCAAGCCATGCTACGCAATATGCCGATGTATGCAGATAACGTGGGCGCACCGGTGCCAGGCTACTCCACTGCCCGGAAAGGTATAGTCTCCGAA